>CAMVIO010000013.1 GCA_947167555.1 uncultured Selenomonadales bacterium | reverse complement strand
AAAAGAATGCTTGACAGAAAATGAAATCCGTGTATAATATTGCCCAAATCATACGCAAGCAGTATGAAATCATATTTTGACTGATCACAAGAAAGTGAAGGTCGGGAAATACGGGAAAAAAGCTGCGGCGCAGGACGCCGCGCTTCCTCCCCCTGTATCCCGGCCTTTTTGTTTTCTATTCCGAAGGAGAGTGAACGCGCATGGCTGGATTCAGATGTATTCGGCAGTTGACAGCGGATCGAATGTGTAGCCGAAATAGTTGAAACCGAAACAAAGATAATAATGGAACAGAAGTAATAAAACGAGAGGGGAATCCATCATGAAAAAGACAAGAAACATTATCTTATTGGGCGTATTCCTGATCAGCACGCTTTTGCTGGCGGGCTGCGGCGGAAACAAATCGGCCGGCAAGGACGGCGCCGGCGAACCGCTTGAGGTGCAGATCAACACGAACCGCGTCAGCAGCGCGCTGACCGTGCTGGCCGAGAACGGCGGCTTCAACAAAGAGGAAAACATCAAGGTCAACCTTCACGTCATGAACGTCGCGTATGCGGATATCCTCAGCGCGCTGACCTCCAACAAGGTCCATGTGACGACGGGCGGCGTCGGCTCCACGGCTCCGCTCCGCATGATGGAAAACGGCGCTGATTTCGTCGTCATCGGCGGACAGATGGGCGAAGGCGCGGATATCGTCACCCTGCCGGAGCGCGCGCACGAATGGGAGAACATCACGGCGGAATCTTTGAAGGGAAAGAAGATCGGCGTCGTCCGCACGGCTTCCGGCGATATCGCCCTTCGCGGCGCGCTTTCCCGAATGGGCGTCGACCTTTCCACGATTCAGTATGTTGAGCTCGGCAACGAACCGGCCATCATCGAGGCCATCAAGAAAGGCGAGCTGGACGCCGGCAACGTGCAGGCCAATCTTCGCGACACGGCGCATCAGGCCGGTCTTGTCTCCGCGCTCCACGTCGACAAGCTCTCCCCGGATTTCATTTGCTGCCGCGTCCTGACGCGTCCGGAAACCCTGAAGACGCGCCGCGCCGATCTCGTGCGTTTCCTCCGCGCGCAGCTCAAGGCATACCGTTTCCTGCATACGCATCAGGAAGAAGCGCTGCCTCTCGTCAATAAATCCATCGAAGTGGACGCGAATCTCCTGCGCAACCAGCTTTTCGAGGACGAGCATCTGAAGCTCGAACCGGATCCGGCGGGCAAGCGCGTCGAGGAATTCTATGACAGCATGAAGCGCGTCGGCTACATCGAAGGCAAGATCGACATCAAGAACCATATCGACACGTCGCTGTATCGCGAGGCGCTGGAGTCCCTCCTGAAGGAAGAGCCGAACGATCCGACATGGCTGAAATTCAAGGCGGATTACGAGAAGAACGACGGGCAATGGTAATTTTCGGAGAAGCGACAATGATGGGATTCCTGCCGCTTTCAGCGGCAAGAATCCTGCATACGCAGCGGAAAGGAGGAAGCAATGCACAAGATCGAAGTTTCCAATGTGTCGCTCACATATAATGACGACGGCACAATCTACAACGCGCTGGATCAAATGAATTTTTCAGTGGACGCGGGGGAATTCGTCAGCATCATCGGCTCGTCCGGATGCGGGAAAAGCTCGACTCTCAGCATACTGGCCGGCCTTCGGGAGCCGACGGAAGGCCAGTATCTGATCGACGGGAACGTCAGCCACGGGACGGGACGGAACCGCGGCGTCGTGTTCCAGCATTATTCCCTGTTTCCCTGGATGACGGCGGAGCAGAATATCGCTTTCGGTATCCGTCAGGCTTTTCCTGACACGACGCAAAAGGAAGCCTCGGAGATCGCGCGCGAATATCTGGAGAAAGTCGGTCTCGCGGGATTCGAGGACAAATACCCCTATCAGCTTTCGGGCGGTATGCAGCAGCGGACGGCCATCGCGAGGACTTTGGCGATGCAGCCGGAAATCCTGCTGCTCGACGAGCCGTTCGGCGCCATCGACGCGCGCAACCGCATCCTGCTGCAGGACCTGCTCCTGGACGTCCTCGGGAAAGAGAAGCAGCAGAAGACGATCGTTTTCGTGACGCATGACGTGGACGAAGCGATCCTGCTGTCGGATCGGATCCTGTTCATGGACAAGAAGCATATCCTCGAGGAATTCGTCGTTCCGTTCTCCCGCCCGCGGAATCGGGAGCAGATCTTCCAGTCGCAGGAGTACATCCACATGCGGCAGGCCCTTCTGGGCTGCTTCTTCCGCGGCTTGCAGGATAGAATCGGAGGGGAGGAGGTCGTCCTATGACGACGGCAGTTATGCAGGAAAAGAAAAGAATAGCGTTTTCATGGCCGACAGTCCGGACCATCCAGGGAATCGTCCCGCATCTGTTGTTCGCCGTGCTGCTGTGGCTGATCTTCACGCCGGGCGCCGACGACTCGACGCCGAAGGGCGCTTTCCTGGCCATCCTGGCCATCGGCGAAGCAACCTTGCTCTTCCGAAGGAACTCCCGATCCCTGAGCGATATCATGGCAATCCTGTATCTGCTTTTCATCGTATGGGAAATCGGCACGACAAAAACGGACAGCGTGAACCTGATTTTGTACCCTTCCCCGGCAAAGGTTTTCGCGATATTCGCGTCCGACTGGCAGAAGATCCTCGACGGGATTTTCTCGTCGATGTATCTTTTGGGCGTGGGCTTCACGACGGCGCTGATCCTTGGGATCCTGCTGGGCATCGTGACGGGCAGCGTGGCTCGCCTGCGTGACTCGCTGCTGCCGCTGGCGAAGGTCATCAGCCCGATCCCGCCGATCATCTATACCCCGTATGCGGTGGCCGTGCTGCCGACCTTCGAGATCGCTTCGATATTCGTCATCTTCAGCAGCATTTTCTGGCAGATATATATCCAGGTGGCGCTGAGCGTTTCGAATATCGACCAGAAACTGCTGGATTCGGCGAAAACGATGAACCTTTCCGCCACCGCGATGTTTTTCCATGTGCTGTGGCCCTACTGCCTGCCGAATATCATGAAAACCCTGCCCCTTTCCGTGGCCAACGCTTTCATGGTCCTGACCGCCGCCGAAATGATCGGCGCCACTTCCGGTCTCGGATATTTCGTTCGGTATTATGCGGACTTCGCGGACTACACGCGCGTCATCGCCGGCATCTTCCTGATCGGCATTGTCGTCTCGGCTCTGAATTACGGGATTTCCGAGCTCGAACATAAAGTTGTCCGTTGGCATTGAAAAAAGAATAGGAATTGTTTCCGGTGACTGATACGCCGTGCCATAACAGCCGAAACGTATCAGTCTTTCTTTTTTCCCTTCCAATGAAATTGTATGATATAATAGGAGCGCAAACACGGACTGGGAGGATCAGAAGAAGAAATAAAGATCATACTTGTTACCATAGGAGATGAGCTCGATGGGAGCCGGGGAACGTAAAGGATTTATGAAGGAAGCCGTCATCGGCTGCGTCATCGTCGCCGCCGTTCTTTTATTCGGCACAATCATTACGGGGCGCAGCGCCAGCGAGGACACGGAGTCCGCCGTCCACGCGGTGAGCATGATGTACCTTGACGAGCTGGCGGCGCGGCGCGCACAGGTCGTTTCCTCCACGCTGTCGAATTATGCCGCCAGCATGGACGCCGCCGTCGGGCTGCTCACGCCGAACGACCTTTCCAGCATAGCGAATCTGCAAGCGTACCAAGCGCGCATGAAGCAGCTCTACGGGCTGGAAAAATTCGCCTTCGTGGACAGCGGCGGCCTGATCTACACCTCCCGAGGCACGCGGGCAGACGCGCAGCTTTACAAGTTCGATTACAACCACATCACGGGACCGGAGGTCTCCCTGAAAGACGCGGGCAGCGCCAAAAAAGTCGTCGTCGCCATGCCGGTAGACCAACTGCCGCTGGAAGGGAAAACGCTGGTGGCCTGCTTCATGGAAATCGACATGAACCGGATGCTGCGGAGCCTTTCCCTGCAAACGGACAACAACAATACCACCTTCTGCAACATTTACACCCGCAAGGGCGAAGCGATGTCGGACATGGTGCTGGGCGGCCTCGCCAGCGAGACGAATCTGCTGGAAGCGCTGGCGAACGCGCAATTCAATCGCAACAATTCCCTCCAGTCGCTGGAGCAGGACTTCGCGGAGGGAAAATCCGGCGTGACTTCCTTTGCTTACGGCAATATCCGGGAGACGCTTTGCTATGTGCCCATAAAAGGCACGGACTGGATGCTGACCTATCTGGTGCGTGAGAGCGTCATCAACGAGCAGATCAGCACGATTGCCGACAGGATCGCCCGGCGGGGCCTTTGGCAGTCCGCGCTGACGGCGGTTGCGCTTATAGCGGTGTTCGCCCTCCTGTACATGCAAACGAGGAGAGCCGCCCAAGCGACGCTGGAAAAGGAAATCTCCGAAGCCGAGAACCGGGGCAAGCAGCAGGAGCTGGAGGAGCAGCTTGCCTTGCAGGAGGAGCTTTTGGCGCAGGAGCATGAAAAGTCGCAGCATGAAAACATGATCAATTCCCTCGCCGCCAATTACCGCAGCGTCTATTACGTCGACCTGGACAAAGACGAGGCCGTCTGCTACCGCAGGGATGAATCCATATCGGGAGCGCCTGAGCTCGGCTCCCGCTTCCCCTTCTATCGCAAGTTCGCATCGTATGCCGAGCGGTTCGTAAAGAAAGAATACCTAGACGAGTACTTCCGCTGCATCGATCCGGAGGAGATCCGCCGCCGTCTGGCGAAGGAGCCGATTTTCACCTTCCGCTATCTGGCTGGCCGGGACGGTATAGAGCGCTATGAGCAGATACGCGTTTCCACCGCGAATACCGCGGCAAACGGAAACGATATGATCATCCATGCTGTCTGCGTGGGCTTCGCGGACATCGACGCGGAAATGCGCGCCACCCTGCAAAGGAAAATCGCGCTGGAAAACGCGCTGAAAGCGGCGGAGGAATCCGGCAAAGCGGCGGAAGCGGCCAACCAAGCGAAGACGGCGTTCCTCTCGATGATGAGCCACGAGATAAGGACGCCGATCAACGCCGTCATCGGCATGAACGAGATGATCCTGCGGGAGAGCGGCGAGGAAAACGTGCTGACCTACGCGGAAAACGCCCATACCGCTTCCATGAGCCTGCTTTCCATCATCAACGATATTCTCGATTTTTCAAAAATCGAGGCGGGCAAAATGGAAATCATCCCGGCGGAATACGATCTGTCCTCCCTCGTGAACGACCTTGTCAATCTCGTGCGCTTCCGGGCGGAGGAACGGGGGCTGGCCCTGTACGTCAAGGTCGATCCCAGCGCGCCCCACGCATTGGTCGGAGACGAGATCCGGGTCAAGCAAATCATCACCAATCTCCTGACCAACGCGGTGAAATATACGGAAAAAGGCTCCGTGTCGTTCTCCGTCGGTTTCCATCAGACGGCGCAGGACGAGATCGCTCTCGACGTGTCGGTCACAGACACCGGACGCGGCATCCGCGAGGAGGACATGGAAAAGCTCTTCGCCGCCTTCGACCGGCTGGACGCAGAAAAGACGCGGAAAATCGAGGGCACCGGCCTCGGCCTCAACATCACGCAGCAGCTTTTGGAAATCATGGGAAGCCGCCTCGAAGTGCGGAGCGTGTTCGGCAAAGGCTCGACCTTCTCCTTCTCGCTGCCGCAGAAAGTGGTGGAATGGGAGGGCGTCGGCGATTTTTCCGCCGCGCTCAAGCGGATGGAAAGCAAACATATCCGCCAAAGCGCGGGCTTCGTCGCGCCGAGCGCAAGGATTCTCGTGGTGGACGACGCGCCGATGAACATCGCGGTCATTTCCGGCCTCCTGCGGCGCACCAAAATTTTTGTGGACACGGCCGCCAGCGGAGAGGAATGCATCGAGAAATTCGGCGCGAACCAATACGACCTCGTTTTCCTCGACCATCAAATGCCGGGGCTGGACGGCGTGGAAACGCTGGGCGAGCTGCAACGCCTCTACCCGGGCAAAACCAAGGACACGCCCATCATTTCCCTGACGGCAAACGCGGTTTTCGGCGCGAAGGAAGAGTATCTCGCCGCCGGATTCACAGACTATCTCTCCAAGCCGGTCATGCCGGACGCGCTGGACGCAGCTCTGATAAAGCACCTGCCCGCCGACAAGCTCGTCTTCGCGTCGGCGGACGGAAACAAAGAAGACACGCCGCTTCCGGACTGGCTCAGCGATATTCCGCTGATTTCCACGCGGCGGGGCGTCGAATTCTGCGGCGGCAACGAGGAATATCTGGACGCACTGAAAATTTTCGGCGCGTCCATCGAGGAACGCGCCGACGAGCTGGAAACCCTTTACAAAAACCGAGACTACAAAAACTATACGGTTAAGGTCCACGCCCTCAAAAGCATGGCGAAATCCGTCGGCGCGGCGGAACTGTCCGAGCTGGCGGCGGAAATGGAGGAAGCGGGCAAGAAGCACGACCTTGCGGCACTCACCGCGGGCGCCGAAGTGCTGCTGTCGCTGTATCGGAGCCTCGCCGAGCCGCTGAAACGGCTCAACGAAACTCCCAAAAAACAGACAGGCGACGCGGACGCGACAAAAGCCCTCGTCACCGACCGGCGGCACACGCTGCTCCTCGTGGACGACGACGAGGACTTTCTGGCGCTGACGACGCGCTGGCTCAAAAAGGACTACGCGGTAACGGCGGTCAACTCGGGCAAGAAGGCGCTGAAATACTTGGAGAAAGAGCGCCCCGACCTCGTGCTGCTCGACTATGAGATGCCGACCATGGACGGCCCCGCCGTGCTGGAGCAAATCCGCGAAATGCCAACGCTCAAAGACCTGCCGGTAGTTTTCCTGACCGGAACGGAAGACAAGGAAAACGTCAAAAAAGCCGAGCAGCTCCACCCCGAAGGCTTCCTGCCCAAGACAATGGGAAAGAAGGGCCTGCTGATGGGGATCGAGGCGTTCTTCGATTAGAAAAAACAAGCATTACGGAAATTTTGGTCTCCGTAATGCTTGTTTTTTAATCATTTGCTATTTTTTGCCGTGTTCTATCAGCGCCTGTTTTTTCGCGCGCGACAGCTTTTTCAGCGCGGCTTCGCGGCGAAGCGCCTCGCTCTTGTCCTCGAATTCCTCATAATACCGAAGCGTCACGGGACGGCGGGAACGGGTGTATTTCGCGCCCTGCCCCGCGTTGTGCGCGGCAACGCGTTTTTCGAGATCGTTGGTCCAGCCCGAATAGAGCGTGCCGTCCGCGCACTCGACGATATAGGCGTAGGCGGTCACTTGCTTGCCTTCGCCTCGTCCGCCGTGAGGATCGTGATCTTATTGATTTTCACATCTTCATAAGGCCTGTCACGGAACGGATCCGTCTCCACCTTGCCGATGGCCTTGACCACGTCCATGCCCTTGATTACTTTGCCGAATACCGCGTGATGGCCGTCGAGCCACTCGGTCTTTGCCAGTGTGATGAAGAACTGGGAACCGCCGGTGTTCGGGCCGGCGTTCGCCATCGAGAGGATGCCCTCGCCGCTGTGCCTGAGGTCGGGATGGAACTCGTCGGGAATCGTGTATCCCGGGCCGCCGGTGCCGTCGCCTTTCGGGCAGCCGCCCTGGATCATGAAGCCGTCGATGACGCGATGGAAGATCAGGCCGTTGTAAAAGCCCTTCTCGACCAGCGTGATGAAATTGCCCGTCGTCTTCGGCGCCTTGTCCTCAAAAAGCTCGATGTCAAATGTTCCCTTGCTCGTCTCAAATCTCGCGATACGATTTCCCATTTTCTTCTCTCCTCCGTCGTTCTGTCCGCCCGCCGCGCATGCCGTGCTCAAAAGCAGGAGCAGCAGCGACGCCGCGAGGCAGAATATTTTTTTCATTTTCATTCGGAAAATCCACTCCCTTTCTGATATACGCGTCTCTCCCCCGGCTCGGTCGGCGCCCAGACGGGAATCTCACGCCCCGGCTCGAAAAACTCGCCGTCAGGCACGAATCTCGGATAACCGACGCTGTGCATCGTGACCAGCGCCCTCGTATCCGTGCGGCGGCAAAATTCTTTCGCGCCCCAGTCCCTTGCCTCTTCCAGCCGCCCGTCCGCCGGGAAGAAAGCCAGATCGAACGTCCTGCCGTCCAGCCGCTTCATTTGCTTCATGAATCCGTTTTCCGCAAACTTGATGTTTTCCTTCGTGTCGCCGGACCAGTGCCACCAGTTGAAATCCCCGGCGTGAAAAATCCGCCAGCCGTCGATTTCCACGAGGAAGGACGTCCCCTCGTCGGTGGAGTCGAAGCTCTCGACGCGAAGCCCCGCGCCTTCCCAGCCGTCGTATTTCCCGAGCCATACGGTCTTTTCCGCCGAAAACCGTCTCGCCTCGGAAAACCCTCGGATGTCCTCGCTCAGGAAGAACTTCGCCGCTTTCTCATAGCGGGCAATCGACGGGCTGAAATGGTCGAAATGCGCGTGAGACACAAAAAAATAAACCTGCTCCGCCGTCGCCAACGCGCGCTCGACGTCGCCGCGCACGTCCCGGTAAGCGTCGAAAACGAGCGCCCAGCGGTTCGCCCCGTCCTCGACGACGAAGCCGCTGTTCAAAAGGTACGCGATGCGCACCGATTCATTCGCCAATCTGTTCCCTCCTTGCTTTTTCTTTCTTGTCGCGCTCGCGAAGCATCTTCTCGACCTTCACGCCGGGCAGCGTGAAGCCGCGCCCCATGACCTCGTTGGCGTCCATCACGATCATGAACGCCTGCGGATCGTAGTGATCCGCCACGCGCTTGACCCGCGCCACCTGCGTCAGCGTCACGACGACGAAAAGCACCCTTTTTTCCTGATGGGTGAACGCGCCCTCGCCGTCGAGGAACGTCACGCCGCGCCCGACGCCGCGAATGATCGCCTCGGCGATCTTCTCGGTCTCTTCTGAGATCAGGATGACAACCTTGCGATGGTTGAAACCGGCAATCACCCTGTCCGTCAGCGTCGCGCTCATGAACATCGAGATCAGCGTGTACATGGCCGGCATTACGCCGAACATGAACGCCGACACCGTCATGATCAGGCAGTTGATGCCGAAGATCACGCCGCCCATGTTGAGCGAATAATATTTTTTCACAATCGCGGCCACGATGTCAAGCCCGCCGGAGCTGCCGTCGTTCCTGAAAATGATGCCGTAGCCGATTCCGTTGAACACGCCGCCGAAGATCGCCGCCAGCATCGGGTCAGGCACCGGGGCGTATGCGTTCAGGAAATGCGTGGCGTCGAGGCAGACGGAAAACATCACGGTGCCGAACAGCACGCCGACAAAATACTCGCGCCCCAGCATCCGGAGCGCGGCAATCAACAGCGGCACGTTGTAGACGAGCACCTGCGCGCCCACGGGCAGCCCGGCCAGGAAGTAAACGATCATGCCGATGCCCGTGAGACCGCCGGAAAGCAGATGATTCGGCAGCAGAAACAGATTGATGGAGCTGGAGCTGATCAGGCAGCCCAGCGTAATGGCCGCCGCCTCGGTCAGACGGTGCGAGGTACTTATCTTTTCCACGGCGGCGTCGTCCCCTTCTCCGTCTCGTCCCGATCCTTCAGCGCGCTCATGTCGATATCCTTTCCTTCCAGAACCTGCGCGTTGAAGTCGGCGCTCTGCCAATCCTCCTCCTCGCCGTCGCCAAGATCCGCATCCTCCTCGGTCAGCGGCAGGCTCGTCAGGCGCCATGAAGAAAGAATCCAAGTGCCCGGCTCAACCTCTATCATCAGTTTTTGCCCCGGCTTTTCGGGATTCCTGTAAACATTCCAAGTCAGGCCGGCGATCTGCTCCCGATCTTTCTTGCCGTACACCGCGGCAATCCTGTGGGGCGTCGCTCCGTAGCGCACGCCATCCCGCGCCGCGTAGTCATGATCCTCGATGACGATATCGACGACCTTGCCCGTCGAAACGGAAACGCCAACGGAAAATTTCTTTTTGAAGGTGTAATATTTTACTCGAATGCCGAACACGCTCTTTTCCGTGTCGAAAAGCGGCGCGCCGAAGGCCTTCTCTATCGCCGCATCGTCCGCCGCCTCGCCCAGCGTCACGCCGCGCACGACAAAGTCCTCCGGCAAAACGCGCCCTTCCGCGCCCGCCGTCAGCGGCAGGCCGAGAAAAAGAAGGAACACCAGCACTTCCAAGAATCGCCGCACACTACCACCTCTCGAACCGCGCAAGTATATCTCCGTCAGAACTCGACGAAATTCCCGTCCCGAAACACGGGAATCTCCCGCCCGTCCTTCGTCCTTCCCGTAATCGCGAGGTCGCGGGAACCGACCATGAAATCCTCATGCAGCAGCGAATCGTTGACGCCGTGAGAAAGCAGCGTCACCGAATCCATGTCCGCGCCGCCGTCCAGGCAGGTTGGGTACGCCTTCCCGAGCGCCAGATGGCACGAGGCGTTCTCGTCGAACAGCGTGTTGTAGAACAGTATGCCGCTGTTTGAAATCGGCGAATCATAAGGCACCAGCGCGACCTCGCCGAGCCGCGACGCGCCCTCGTCCGTTCCCAGCAGCGTCTCAAGGTGCGCCCGGCCTTGCTCCGCCTCGAAGGAGACGACCTTCCCCGCTTCGAAACGAAGCTTTATTCCCGTAATCAGGTTGCCCTGGAAGACCAGCGGCTTCGTCGCGACCACCGTGCCATCCACGCCGTCCCTGTGCGGCAGCGTGTAAATCTCCTCCGTCGGCAGGTTCGCGACGAAAGTGCGCCCGGCCTGCGTCTCCTCCGCGCCGCCCGCCCAGATATGCCCTTCGGGCAGCCGGATCGTCAGGTCGGTGCCGAGACCGTTTGTATAATGGAGCGACGCAAACGCCCAGCCGTTCATGAAGTCCGACGCGCGGCGCAGGAAATCCGTGTGTGCTTTCCAGCGCTCCACGGCGTTTCCGTCGCCCGTGATCCGCACCGTGGAAAGGATCGCTTCCCAAAGCGAATCGACAGCTTCCGCATCGCTCTTATCCGCAAAGATCTTTCGCGCCCAAGCCTCTGTCGGCACGGACACGACGCACCACGCGTTCTTGTTGCTCATGATGCGCGCGCGGTAATCGATCAGCGCCTCGCCCGCCGCCTGCTGGGCCGTCGCCAGGCGCTTCGGCTCGACGCCGAGAAACGCTTCCGGATCTTCGGCGTGAATCGAAACAACCGCCGCGTCGTCCTCCGCGTTGTCAATATAGAGACGTCGGCGCCAATCGGGATAGCTGGAAAGCGCATCCTCAGGCGCCAACTCGAAACGGAGCCGCGAAAACTTCTCGTCGTTCCAGACGACGGTCACATCCTTCGCTCCCGCAAGATACCCTTCCTTCGCCAACCGCCGGGCAAAATCCGCGCACTCGATCGGCGCGTTGAGCACGAGCGGCTGGCCTTCCCGCAAGTTCACGCCCGTCCGGATGACGAGCCGCGCGTACTCCGAAAGACGCTCTTCCATTTGTTCCCTCGTCATTTGATTGCGTTCAGCCGAGCCGCCATCTCAGACGCGGACGGGTCGCCGGAGGCCGATTCCATGATCGGCTGATCGCCGAGCATCAGGACATTGCCGTCCGCCCATGCCTCGCCCGCGTTGTGGCCGTTATGGTACGCGGTCGCAAGATTGCCCATCACAAAGTACGCGCGCTCCTGGCTGCTCATGTCATCCGCCGGCGCGGGCGTCAAAAAATCCTTGTCGTTGACCTTGACAAGCCCCGCGTCTCCGTCAATCTTCACATGGCCGCCGCTGTACTCGGTCAAAGATTTCGCGTAAGTGTCGCGGCGATCCTTATGATCGGGATGGTCGGAAAGGAAGCTGCCGCCGCTCGTCGACCGTTCCATCACACGCTGCCAGATGGCCGCGCAGGCGCCGGGATTGTAGTTTGAATGTGTGATATACTGGAACGCCAGCTTGTCCGCCTCGCGCTCTTTCGCCCTCGGCATATGCACATTGCCCGCGATCTGCGCGGCCAACTGGCCGATGGCGGAACCGTTCGTCAGGATCGCCGCGCCCACCTGCGCAATCAGGGAGTCCCTGACGCCCTTCTGCACATGCTTCTTCTGTCCGTGCCCCATCTCATGCCCGAGAACCACCGCGACTTCATCGTCGTTCGCCACCATGTCGAACATGCCCGTGTTCACGCTGATATTGTGCCCCAACGTGCAGAAAGCGTTGAAGGACTTATCATTGTTGATAAAATAATTGTACGGCTTCTCATTGATGGTCGGATCGACTTGCGCAATCGATGAAGTCAGGCTGGCCATGATGTTGTCCAGACGCTCATTCAGGTACGGATCTTCATTGACGCCATACTCCTGCTGCATCTGCTGGAACAGCTCGTCGCGCCCCTCATTGTCCAAATACGATATCTGTTGGTTAAGCGCCGCGTATTGCACCCCCGCGCCAATTACCGTTTCGAGAATCCCCGCGTCCGCCGTCGGCGTCGGGATGACGGAAAAAGTCAGCGTTCCCGCGACAACCGCCGCCGCCAGTTTCTTACGCAATTTTTTCCATTCCATGAAAAACACTCCCTTCGATTAATAAAGGAACAAAAATTTATCATGTAGGTATTCGCCGCCCATCGCAAAAATCCTGCTAGCTATGGACAAATCGAACACCTTGCGTCATAATAATAAATAATAAATCATGAATATGAAAATATGATTAGAGGTGTTTTTCCGATATGTGGGCAACCCACAAGACATCCATTCTGCTCGGCGTCAGCTTCATCGTGCTGCTGGGTTCGTTCTGGATTCTGCCGCAGCTTGCCTTCGTCGTATTCATCGCGCTGCTTCTTCATCTTTTGCTCTGCCCGATGGTCGACTATCTGCATAAGTTCCGCATGATCCCGCGCGGGCTTGCCGCCGCCATGACGCTGATTCTTTTCCTTGTCGCCGTTTCGGTCCTCTTTGCCGTGCTGTCGACGCCGTTAGCGCGTTCCGCGCAGAAATTCTCGCAAGACCTTCCGACACTGACCGAAAGCATGCGCGATCTGTTCGCCGCCTATCCGGTCATCGCGCAGGAAGTCGACAAATTCTGGCGGGAACTCGCCAGCGTCGGCATCGACGCCCTCCGAACCTCTCTGGATATGCTTTTCTCCTTTTTCTCGAAAATCTTCGACCTCGTCATCATTCTTTTCTCCGCGTTTTATCTGCTGAAGGACGGGCGCGAGATCGAGGAATGGATCACACGCCTCTTTCCGAAAAAAGATCACATGCGTGTTTTCAAGCTCTTCGACCGCATCCTGCTGTCGCTCCACACATACATCTGCAGCCAGATCGCCATTTGCTTCCTGATGGGAATTTTCGTGTTTCTTTACTTCACGGCCCGCGATATTCCTTACGCGGTAGTCTTTGCCGTACTCTCCGGCGTCAGCGAGTTCATTCCCGTCATCGGCCCGACCGTCGCCTCGCTGTTCGGCGTGTCCGTTGCCGCCACCATTTCGCCATGGATGGCGGTCCAGACGCTATTCTTTTATCTGCTGATCACGCAGGCCAACCACAATTTCATTTATCCCACCCTAATCGGAAAAACCCTGCATCTGCACCCGATCGCCATTCTCTTAGGCCTGCTCCTCGGCGGCTGCCTCCTCGACGCGCCGGGCATGTTCCTCGCCGTGCCGCTGATGGTCATCATCCGCCTTGTCATCGAAGACATCTACCACGACGCCAACAAGGCGGAAGAAACTCCGCCGCCTGCGGAATAGCCAAAAAGAAAACGCCTCTCCGAAAAATCCGGTTGGATTCACGAAGAGGCGTTATTTTTGTGTCCTTTTTACGCCAACGTCAGCCGCACATAAGTCTTTTTCCCTTTCCGCACGATGGCGGAACCATCCCTGAAATCCTGCTCCGTCAGCGTCCGTTCGATGTCCGTGACGCGCTCGTCGTTCAGTGAAAGGCCGTTTTGCTGTACGAGCCGCTTGCCCTCGCCCTTCGAGGCGATTACCGCTTTTTTCGCCAACACGTCGAGCAGCCGCGTACCAAGCTCAGACGGCGAGACCTCCGCCGTGGGCATCGCGTCCGCGTCGCCCGCGCCGCCGAAGAGGGCTTCCGCCGCTTTTTTCGCCTTTTCCGCTTCGACTTCGCCATGCACCAATCGCGTGACCTCATAGGCGAGGACTTTTTTCGCGTCGTTCATACGTTCATCCCGATGCTCGGTGAGCCTATGCACCTCGCCCATCGGCAGGAAGGTCAGACGTGCGAGGCATTTTTCCACGTCGCCGTCGTCAACATTCCGCCAGTATTGGTAAAAATCGTAGGGCGAAGTCTTTTCCGCGTCGAGCCAAAGAGCGCCGGAAGCGGTCTTTCCCATCTTCTTGCCGTCGCTCTTCGTCAGAAGTGAAAGCGTCAAACCATAGGCCGCTTTTCCTTCCCGCCGCCGAATCAGCTCCACGCCAGCGATGATGTTCGACCATTGGTCGTCGCCGCCCATCTGGAGCACACAGCCGTAGCGGCGGTTCAGCTCCATGAAGTCATAGGCCTGCATCGTCATATAGTTGAACTCAAGGAAGGTCAGTCCCTGCTCCATGCGGTTCTTATAGCACTCCGCCGCCAGCATCCGATTGACAGAGAAGCACGCGCCGACGTCCCGCAGGAACTCGATATGGTTGAGCTTCCGCAGCCACTCGCCGTTGTTGACCATCAAAGCCTTGCCGTCGGAAAAGTCAATGAACCGCGCCATCTGTGCCTTGAACCGTTCGCAGTTCGCTTCAATCTCCTCGTCGGTCATTACGCGACGCATATCGGTTCGTCCCGAAGGGTCGCCGACCGTGCCCGTGCCACCGCCGACAAGGCAGATTGGGCGGTGCCCGGCGCGCTGGAGCCGCGCCATCGCCATCAACGCGAGAAAGTGCCCGACATGAAGGCTGTCCGCCGTCGGATCGAAGCCGATATAAAACGTAATCTTTTCTTCGGAAAAGAGCTTCCTGACCTCCTCCTCATTCGTGCACTGCGCGATATAACCGCGTTCCTTCAATTCATCCCATACATTCCCCGGCATCAATATATCCTCCTGTGCGTCCCAAACAAACGCATTCGTCTCCTGATGAATCAAGTCTTCGTTCTTTTATCGTTCTTTTATCGTCCTTTGCCCATACCGCCCGACATGCTCGGCGCGGTGGAAGGCGCCGTTGACGGCGCCGTCGGCCTCGACGGCGTCTCCGGCTCTCTTTCCGGCTCCGGCTCCGGCTCAGGCGTCGGAACGCGTTCCGGAGTGCGCTCCGGCGTTTCTCCCGGTGACGGACGCGACGGCTGCGTCGGCGTCGAATCGCGTCTCGGCGGCGCTTCGTCACGTTTCGGCGCCGGCTGGGTCTGCGGTCTTTGAGACGGCGGCTTCGCCTGCTGGCTCGGCTTCTGGTTCTGATCCCGTCTCTGGTTGGAGGAACGTCCGTCCTCCTTCAGTTCATCCATGCCGTCACTCTTGTAGCTCGACCCCGCCTCGAACTGACGGACAGGCATATTCGCCGTCGCCCGTTCCATGAAAGCCTGCCAGACGGACGCGGGCAGATTGCCGCCGGTCATGCCGTCGAGATCGCTGTTGTCGTCGCAGCCGATCCAAACGCCCGCCACGAGATCGGTTGTATAACCGACAAACCACGCGTCGCAATAATCGCTGGTCGTTCCCGTCTTGCCCGCCGCGGGACGGTCAATCGCAGCGCCCGTGCCCGTGCCGCGCGTTATGACGCCCTGCAGCATCGAAGTCAAATCGTTGGCGCTGGCCTCGCTGATCACGTTTTTCTGCTTCGGCTTCTCCTGTTCCAAGATCTTTCCGTTGCGGTCGAGCACTTTGATGATCGCTGTCGGCTCCACATGGATTCCCTGATTCGCAAAGGTGCCGTATGCGCTGGTCAGTTCCAGCGGCGTCAAGCCGCGCGTCAGGCCGCCCAGAGAAGTGGCAAGGCCGCGATCGTTCGTCGGTCCATCCAGTACGAAGGTGGAAATGCCCATTTCCTGCGCGTAATAAATCGCCTTGTCCATGCCGATTTTTTGCGCAACCTTGACCGTCGGCACATTCAGCGATTGTTCCGCCACATAACGCAGCGTCACCTTGCCGTTGTAATTTCGATTGTAGTTTTCCGGCTCCCAATCGCCGACCATGATTGGGCTGTCCTCGATAATCGTATTCGGCGTGAACCGGTTTTCCAGAGCAGCCGCGAACACGAACGGCTTGAAGGCCGAGCCCGGCTGCCGTTCCGCCATCGTCGCTCGATTGAACTGATCGGTGCCGCGGCCGCCGACCATCGCCTTGATCTGCCCCGTATGCGGGTCGATAGCCACCAGCGCCCCCTGCGGCTGCGCCAGGCCGTTCTTGTCCGTCTCGAAGGTCGGCAGCATCTTCATAGCGGCCTCCGCCGCCCGCTGCATATCCATATCGATCGTCGTGTAGATTTTCAGCCCGCTCTTGTAAACGGCGTCCGCGCCGTACTTGTCGATCAGCCCCTGCACCACATAATCAATGAAATACGCGGCCTCGGTGATCTCCCCCGTCGCCGGGCGGGCAAGCTTCAAATCCTCTTTCTTCAGGCGGCTCGCCTCGGAATCACTGATATAATGGTACTTCGCCATCTGCTCCAGCACCGTCGCACGCCGGGCGCGCGCCGCCTCCAGATTGTTGAACGGCGAATAATAATTCGGGCTCTTCGGGATACCCGCAAGCATCGCGCACTCATTCAATGTCAAGGCACTGACGTCCTTGCCGAAATACGTCTTAGCCGCGGCCTCGACGCCGTACGCCCCCTGCCCGAAATAAATCTGGTTCAGGTAAAACTCAAGAATTTCCTGCTTCGTGTATTCGCGTTCCAACTGGAGCGCGAGAAACATTTCCTGAATCTTGCGCTTCATCGTCCTCTCCGGCGTCAGATACGCGTTCTTCGCCAGCTGCTGCGTAATCGTCGAACCGCCCTCGGTCACGCCGCCGCCGGTGATATTCGCCCAAGCCGCGCGCAAAATCCCTCGGGGGTCGATTCCCGAATGCTCATAAAAACGCGCGTCCTCCACCGCGATGAACGCGTTCTGCAAATCCTTCGGTATCTGCGAAATCTTCACCGGCATACGGTTTTCCGTAGCGTGGATATTCGCAATCTCATTGCCGTTGATATCGTAAATCTGCGACGACGCCGACGGCGTAAGATCCTCCGCAAGATTCGGGCGCGTGTTCATGCTCGCCGTCAAAAAACCGCAGCCAATGCCGGTGAGCATCACCAAGATCACGAGGAAAAAGCCGCCGAGAATCCGCCAAAAATGGCCGCCGCTCTTCTTCGTAGAGCGGGACCTCTTCGCGTGCGCCGCCTTCGCCGGTTGCTTTGCCATGAAAATCCTCCTCTGCCCGCTCCGGGGCAAGACACTTGCGTTTAAAAACCAATGATACAAAAATCCATAATAAAGATTCTAAGCCTTATTCGTCTGTCTGTCAAATAATGCAAAGAAAATTCAACCTCCCTATTGACAGACCGGATACGGCTGAGATATACTATCTCCTGTCAGTCATGCTAGCTTAGCTCAGTTGGTAGAGCAGCTCATTCGTAATGAGCAGGTCGTAGGTTCAAGTCCTATAGCTAGCTCCATAGGAAAATCAAGGCTTCCGAGATTTCCCCCCGGAAGCTTTTTTTGTGTTCAGTCGCATATAAATCGCATATCTCAGAAACATAAAGCCTCTTTGCTTTTCCTTAAGCATTCTTCATAACTACGTCGTTATCGGGGAACCTCGTTTCAAGTGAAAGATGCTTGTCGATACCGTTGACATTTGATATCGCACTTTTCAATGCGGAATAATTAAAAACATGATATAATGCTAGCAAGAACAGAAATCGAGGTGACGGAATGGGCAACATTAAGCCATGGGAAGAACTGACGATTCAGGACGATTACATGTTCAAGCTCGTCATGCGGAGCAAGCGCATTTGCAAGACGATGATTGAGAAACTCTTGAATATTAAGCTGACTGACATCCGTTACATCGACGAGGAAAAGACCGTGAAACCCAAGTATGAGAGCAAAGGCGTCCGACTCGACGTCTACGTTGAGGGCAGCGGTGAGGTTTTCGAGATAGAGATGCAGGTACGGCAGCCGGATAGCGGTGAACTAGCGAAAAGAGTGCGCTACTATCAAGCGATGATTGATTCGGAGCAGTTGACGACAGGACAGAAGTACAAGATGTTGCCGACAACGTATATCATTTTTATCTGTCCGTTTGATCCGTTCGACTTATCGCGGCATATCTATACGTTCCGCAACCTTTGTGTTGAGGATAAGGGGCTGGAACTGGACGATAAGACGACGAAGGTCTTTGTGAACTCTACAGGGACAGAAGACGATGTTACGTCGGACGTCAAAGCGTTCTTGGATTACGTGAACGGCGTATTGAGCGACGACGCTTTTGTCCGTGAGAGTGACGATGAGATAGTACGAGTAAAGCAGATTGAGCAAGAGAGGGTGGGCTATATGACTTACGCAATGAAAATTGAAGAAGAACGCGAACTTGCCGAGGAGAAGGGGCGTGAAGAGGGACGTAAAGAAATAACCAAGAAATTTTTCAAGCTATTCTCCTGCATCCGAGAGAGCGGAAATGAAAAAGATTTTGAATTA
>CAMVIO010000012.1 GCA_947167555.1 uncultured Selenomonadales bacterium | reverse complement strand
GGGGACATCCTGAGTCAGCAAAATGTGGATATTGCGGAGGAGGATGACGCGGCATCTCTGTATGAGAAATTAATGGAGATTGGAAAGCAGCAAGTTCGACAATTTACAAAAGCTTTGATTGACGGTACTTATACGAGGAGGCCACAGGACTCTTCGCATACGAATATTTGGCGAAAACGCGGACATAAGGATGGTATCATTGATTGGCGAATGCCTGCGCGTGGTATTTACAATCTGGTGCGGGCGTTGACACATCCTTATGTTGGCGCAAGTTTTTTATACAACGGAGAGGAAAAGAAAGTTTGGAAAGCGGCTGTGGTTGCTGAGGAAACCGCAATGAAAAACATTGAGCCGGGACGAATATTAAAGCTTTCTTCGGACGGACTGGATGTGCAGTGCGGTATGGGAATTGTTCGTCTGCTTGTATGGGACGGATTCCCCGCAAAGGAAGGGGAGTACCTGCTGTGAAAAGGGTTCTTGTAGTTGCGCCGCATCCGGATGATGAAACTCTGGGGTGCGGGGGAACAATCGCAAAAATGGTACGCGCGGGGCATGAGGCATATTGGGCTATTGTTACGCGAATGCCGGAAAATACATATGAAGCAGACATAATTGAACGCAGAGGAAGGGAAATTCAAAACGTTACAGAACTATATTCTTTTTCGGCTGTGTTCCCGATGGGATTCCCGGCAGCGGGATTGGGGATGGATACGGGGAAACTTGTTGCTTCTCTCGCGTCTATCGTGGATAAAGTGAAGGCGACGGATTTTTATATTCCTTTTTTTGGGGACGCGCATTCCGATCACCGAGTTGTTTATGATGCAGCGGTTGCTGCAGGAAAATCTTTCCGACATACGACGGTGGAACGGATACTTTGCTATGAAACCTTGTCCGAAACAAATTTTGGTCTCCGTGGTAACAGTGCGGTATTTATCCCAACCGTATATGAAGATATTACTGCAACAATGGCGACCAAGAAAAAGGCTTTGGGGATTTATGCGACGGAAATGGGAGAACATCCTTTCCCCCGCAGTTATGATGCAGTGAACGCATTGGCTCTTTTGCGCGGCTCGGAATGTGGGGCGCAGTTTGCGGAGGCGTTTATGCTAATCAAGGAGATACATCGTGGGTAGAACATATATCATTGCCGAGGCGGGCGTCAATCACAACGGCTCTCCGGAATTGGCGAAAAAACTTGTACAAGCGGCAGCCGAAGCGGGCGCAGATGCGGTGAAATTCCAGACGTTCCGCGCTGAGAAGCTTGCGAGCACGGCGGCGCAGAAAGCGGCATACCAGAAGGAGACGACGAACGCAAAGGAATCTCAGGTCGATATGCTCCGAAAGTTGGAGCTTCCTTTGGACGCCTATTCGGAGCTGATTGCACTCTGTAAAGAAAAGAACGTCGAATTCTTGTCCACGCCATTTGAAGCGGACAGTCTTCGGTTTTTGGTCGAGAAATGTCATATTCCTAAAATCAAGGTCCCGTCGGGAGAAATAACAAATGGGCCGTTCCTGCTTGAGATTGCACGGACAGGATTGCCTGTCATTTTGTCCACGGGAATGAGTACGTTGGGCGAGGTAGAGACGGCTTTGGGCATCCTTGCGTTTGGATATACGCATGAGGAATCGACGCCGGGAAACGAGCAGGAGATCATGTCCGCTTATGCGGAAGCACAAAGGTCTGGATTGCTTAAGGAAAAAGTGCAGTTGCTCCATTGTACGACGGAATATCCTGCGCCGTTCGATGAAGTAAATCTTGCGGCGATGGATACTATGCGGCGCGCTTTCGGCCTTTCGGTCGGGTATTCGGATCATACGGAAGGGATTGCGATTCCGTTGGCGGCTGTGGCGCGTGGGGCGGAGATTATTGAAAAGCATTTTACACTGGATAAAACGCTCCCCGGACCAGACCACAAGGCGTCACTCATTCCCGAAGAACTTGCTGCGATGGTGCGGGGCATTCGGCAGATTGAGAAGGCAGTTGGCAATGGTTGTAAGGCGCCGACCGAAAAGGAACGAAAGAATCTTCCCGTCGTGAGGAAAAGCCTTGTTGCCAAACGTGACATTCGGGAAGGAGAGCTTTTCTCGGATGAAAATATTGCCGTGAAGCGTCTCGCGTCGGGGATAAGCCCGATGCGTTATTGGGAACTGATCGGGAAAAAGGCAAGACGGAATTTTGAGGCGGATGAACTGATTCAGGAGTAAAAGCAGATGCAGAGGAAACCGGTTATCCTTTTGGGCGCGGGTGGGCACGCGAAAGTGTTGCTCGATATATTGCTGGAACAAAACACGGAGATTTTGGGAATTGCGGAAAAAGATGGCGTGGAAAGACCAAAGGACTTGTTTGGCGTGCCCATAATTGGGAGTGATTCCGATGTGGAGCGTTATTCGCCGAGCGAAATTGAACTCGTCAACGGTATTGGCTCGATTGGATCCACTGCGTTACGGAAAAGAGTTTATGAGAAATTTAAAGCGCTGGGGTATCGGTTTCGGCAAGTAA
Organism: uncultured Selenomonadales bacterium; assembly: GCA_947167555.1. Lineage (GTDB taxonomy): Bacteria > Bacillota > Negativicutes > Selenomonadales > Selenomonadaceae > RUG12372. The sequence goes on along the minus strand of CAMVIO010000012.1, from coordinate 16,254 downwards.
TTCATTCAAGTGCTGTTATTTCACGGAGAGCAGTACTTGGCGAAGGAGTTCAGGTTGTGGCAGGTGCGGTCATCAATATCGGGGCGCGCATTGGTGAAAATTCCATTGTCAATACGAACGCATCTGTGGATCATGATTGTGTGCTTGGCGCGCATGTGCATATCGCGCCGGGGGTTACTTTGTCCGGCGGGGTGACGGTGGGGGACGGCAGCCATATTGGCACGGGGGCAAATGTTGTGCAGGGAGTGTGTATTGGAAAAGGCGTAATAGTCGCTGTTGGAGCAGTTGTCCTGAATGATGTAGAAGATGGTATGATGGTTTGCGGTGTTCCTGCACGAATGAAAATTTAAGCGAAAGTTGGAAAGGGAAGAACGGAAATGGATTGGAAAAAAAGCGTGATTTTGCCTACGGCATCCGTTAAGGATGTTATGAAAGTTATGGACAAAAGCTCGCTTCAGATTGCCTTTGTAGTCGATGCAGAGAATCGGCTTTTGGGCGCGGTCACGGACGGGGATGTAAGGCGAAGCATCCTTCGGGGCGAGGAGCTTTCCGCGCCTGTGAAAGGAATCATGAACACACATCCAATTACCGTGCATCAAGGAACAGAGAGTGCGGCAATCCTTCGGTTGATGAAGACGCGCAGTGTTCGCCAGATTCCCTTGCTGGATGGAGAAGGGCGATTGGTTGGATTAGCGCAAATGGAGGAACTTTTGTATCGCCCACAAAGGGACAACGCAGTTGTGTTGATGGCGGGGGGGTTAGGGACTCGGCTTCGTCCTTTGACAGATAAAATCCCGAAGCCGCTTTTGAAGGTTGGCGCGAAGCCGATTTTGGAAACAATTTTGGAGAGCTTTCTCGACGCTGGGTTTCATCGTTTTTTTTTCGCGGTCAATTACAAGTCACAGATGATTGAGGACTATTTCGAGGATGGTAGCCGTTTCGGTGCGGAAATTGAGTACCTGCATGAAAATAAGCGTATGGGGACGGCGGGAGCGCTTTATTTTTTGCCGAGTATTCCCAAAGAACCGATTCTTGTGATGAACGGAGACCTTTTGACGAAAGTGGATTTTGGAGAATTGCTGGATTATCACATCGAGCAAGGCGCGGAGGCGACGATGGCTGTGAGGGAGTACAGTTATCAAGTACCCTATGGTGTAATTGATTTTGATGGGGAGCGGATCGAAGGTATTAGGGAAAAGCCGTCTTATTCGTTTTTTGTCAACGCGGGCATATATGTGCTCAGTCCAGAGGCTGTGGCGCGGGTGGACAAGGAAGAGTTTTTTGATATGCCACAGCTCTTCAATGCATTAGTCGAGGAAGGGAAAAAGACGACAGTCTATCCTGTACGCGAATACTGGCTTGATATCGGCAGGATGGACGATTTTGAACGTGCCCAAGAAGAATATGGGGAAATGTTTGACGGAAAATGACGAGTGGGGATAGGTAATGGAGATTGTTGTTATCGGATTGGGCTCTATGGGGAAACGGCGTATTCGTCTTTTGCGAGAAATGTACGCCGATGTGAGGCTTTATGGCGTTGATGCCAAAGAAGAACGGAGAGCGGAATGTGAGAAGCTTTTTGCTGTCAGCACATACAAGGGTCTTGAGGATTGTGTGCAAATAAATATGCCTGAAGCGGCGTTCGTATGCACGCCGCCATTATCCCATGCGGGAATCATTCGCGATTGCCTTTCCCACGGAATGAATGTTTTTTCCGAGATCAACCTTGTGGCAAACGGATATGAGGAAAATATTGCGTTGGCAGAACAGAGAAAACGGGTGTTGTTTTTATCTTCGACGCCGCTTTACCGAGAGGAAATCAAGCATATTTCCCGCAGAGTACGTGGGATAAAAGGCGCGGTCAATTATTCCTTCCATGTTGGGCAATATCTTCCCGATTGGCATCCATGGGATGTTTTGCAGGATTTTTTTGTCAGTAAAAAGGAGACAAACGGTTGCAGGGAACTTTTTGCGATAGAGTTGCCATGGATGTTGCAAACGTTTGGTAAAGTTAAGCGGATTGAAGTTATGAAACATAAAGTAACCTCTCTCCCCATACAATATGACGACAGTTTTTTTGTGCTTTTGGAGCATGAACCCGGGCATCGTGGGGTGTTGATGGTGGACATAACCTCGCGCGAGCCGGTCAGGCATTTGGAGATTTTTGGTGAGAACTTATTCCTCTTGTGGGATGGAACGCCGGACAGCTTGCGAGAAAAGGACTTGGAACGTCAGACGATGGAAATCGTGCACAGCTACGAAAATGAACAGATTCAGCATGAAAAAGCATACAGCCGTAATATTGTGGAAAATGCATATGCGGCTGAAATCAGGAATTTTTTTGAGGCCATAAAGCAACAGGAAGAGCCATTGTATTCGTTTCAACAAGATGGCGAGACATTGCAATTGATCGATAGGATTGAAGGGATAGGAACGTGATGCGGGCTTTATTTGCTGGGCTGGGTTCCATAGGACAACGGCATTTTCGCAATTTTTTGGATATAATGCAGGAGCAAGGGGAATCGTTCCAGATTGATGCAGTCCGTGGGACAAGGCATATTCTGTCTGACGATATCCAAAGCTATTTGAATCGCCAATATCCCTCATGGGAAGCAATATCGGATGAATACGATTTGCTGTTTATCACAAATCCGACAATCCTTCATTATGAGACGCTTCGACATTTGGGGAGCAAGGCGGAACGGATTTTTATAGAGAAGCCTGTTTTCCATGATAGTGCTCTCAGTTTAGAACCGTTGGGGTTGGACGCGGAAAAGATATATTACGTAGCATGCCCGCTCCGACATACAAGAATCATACAGTTTTTGCGTAAGTATTTGGATAATCAAAACGTTTACAGCGTGAGAGCAATGTGCTCCAGCTATTTGCCGGATTGGCGACCGGGGCAGGACTATCGGCATTCTTATAGCGCGCATCGCGCGGAAGGTGGCGGCGTTTCTATCGATCTTATCCATGAGTGGGATTATCTTGTATACTTGTTTGGCTTTCCAGTGCGAACAAAGTCTTATGCGGCAAAAGTTTCAGCATTGGATATTGATAGTAATGATGTTGCTGTCTATATCGGGCAATACGACGATAAATTGGTCAGCGTATATTTGGACTATTTTGGACGCAAGGTACGTCGAGAACTGGAAATATTTTTGGAAGACGATGTCCTGCTGGCAGATTTTATCACGGGCACGATTCGTTGGTTGAAATCGGAAAGAATCATGAATTTTTCTGAAGATCGAGATGCTTACCAAAAAGAAGAATTGCGATATTTCCTGCAGCTCGAACAGAAAGATGCGGTAAACTGCGGAATCCAACATGCGTTGCAAGTGCTTCGCATTGCGGAAGGAAGGAAAATGTAATGAAGATATTGTTTACAGTCTGCGGACGTGCTGGATCCAAAGGGATAAAAAACAAGAACTTTCGTGAGTTTTTAGGGAAGCCGCTGTTACTCTATACTTTTTCGGCCATTGAAGCATATAAAAAGCAACACCCGGAGAATCAAGCGGATGTAGCATTGAATACAGACAGCCCGGAGATGATGCGGATTGTAAAGGACTGTGTTGCATTCCCTGTGGTTATGGTAGAAAGAAAGCCGGAGTTGGCAGGAGATTTGGCAGCTAAAATCCCGGTTATTGCCGCTACATTGAACGAAGTGGAACGACAGACAGGTACCCGCTATGATATGGTGATTGATTGCGATATCACTTCTCCGCTTCGAACTGTAAAAGATATAGAAAATATAGTTTCCAAGCAAATAAGCGAGAATTGGGATGTTGTTTTTTCCGTCGTGGAAGCAAGACGCAATCCGTACTTCAATATGGTTAAGCTGGAAGAGGATGGTCGTGCAGTTTTGGTAAATCCAAGCAATTATACCGCCCGCCAGCAGGCACCGACAGTTTACGATATGAACGCGTCCTTATATGCGTATAGCCCAGAGTTTTTGCGGAGTGGGAAGCATATGTTTGAAGGGCGCTGTGGGATAATTGAGATGATGGATACGGGGGTGCTGGATTTAGACCATGAGCATGATTTTGAATTAATGCAAGTAGTGGCAGAGCATTTATTTCAGAATCTAACCGCGTATAAGGAGATATGTGGGGAAAATAATGAATGCGAGGTCGAAAACTGTGGAATGGCATATTGGATATAGTGCTTTAGAATATCAGGTGGTATTTGTTACAGGTGCATGCAGGTCTGGGAAAAGTTGGTTGGCTCGTTTGCTAGGAAGTGCTGAGAATGTTGAATGGTTATTCGAACCTGTTGCAATATATTTACCGATACGTTTGGCGGCATTAGAAATCATTGATTTTCAGTATGCTAAATCAATGATAAGGAGTATGTGCGATGAATTAGTAAATGATCGTATATTATTGCGAGATACGAATATAAGATTTCAAGATATGTCCTCGATATTTAATTACAAAAATATACCCAATCTATTTACACGAATAACAGATATAAATACGAGGAGTGATGTGATTGACTATCTCCAAAAAAAGAGAATAATTATAGTTTTTGATATTCCAGAGTTGCTGCCGCATCTGGATGTTTTGAAGGAAATATTTCCTGCGTCAAAAATTGTTCATATGGTAAGAAATGGATTTAAAGTTGTGGATGAAATAACGGGAAAAGGATGGTATGCGCTAAATAATTTAAAGAAAGACAAAATAATGAATGCCAATGTATATAAGAGAGTTTCTTGCAATGAGGATGAAGAATGCTTTATGCCATATTGGATGGGAAATGAAAAAGGATGTGAATTTTTTACGACAACGGATTATGGGCGCGCAGTAATGTATTGGAGCAATCTTTTAGGATATGCTGAAATTTTCGAGAATTTAATAGATATTGAGATAAAGTATGAAGATTTAGTTTCTGGAGCTGATTTTGTATTGGAGAAAATAGATAAATTATTGCCCTGTCAGTGGACGCCCAAAACAGAGGAAGTAAAAAGTTTGCTGGATGTAAGTTATTCTCCTGTTGATATGCAGGAGTTATCGGTTTTGTCAGAACGTGAGCAGTATTTATTTTATGAGCAAATGGGGAGATATAATTATGTGTGAACAGGATTGGTTAAATTATTTTGAATCAAATGCAAAAGAGTGGATATCAGATGCGTATGTTGACGGCGATTATTCTTATCCAGTAGGTTATCATCGGTTGCGTATTTTAAAGAGAATATTGAAAGATTATAAGCTGAAGGATAAAAGAGTCCTTGATATAGGGTGCGGTGGCGGAGATATTTCTTTTTACCTGGCTTCGATGGGAGCTATTGTCGATGGGGTTGATATGTCTTCAAGTATGTTAGAAATTATTAATGATAGGAAAGATTCTTTATCTATCGAAGAACAAGATAGACTTTCATTTCATCAAATGGAATTTCATGATATTCCGAACCGTCTGGGTAATTTGCAATATGATTATGTTATTGCCTTTGGGTTGATTGGGTATTTAGAGAGTGATTCTGCTTTTTTTGAAACGATTAATTCAATCTGTCATTCGGGGACAGTGGTAATCATATCCTGCAGGAATCGGCTTTTCAACATGACAAGTATTACAAATAATACAATTGGTGAAATTAATAGTGGGTGTGCAATTGAATTAATAAAAGAAATAGATGAATGTTATCAAAATAATATTCCCGCTGAAAAGGTTAATCGGTTTGTCAGTAACTTGAAAGAAGTAGCGAAATGCTTAAACGGAAAGAAGGGTTCGAACCAGAACATACAAGTTATGCAGGATATGAGCCAATTGCCTGGAACGGGAGAACGGCAACCTAGACAATCAACACCTCGTTCAATTTCAAAAGAGGCGAAACAATTTGGATTTGTGTCGAAGCATTTTTGGGGGGTACATCCGCATCTGCTCTTGCCGAGACTTAATAAGATATTACCTCCTACGATGTTTAATGTATTGAGCGATGCGTTGTGTGCATTTGAAGATGAAGCGATTAGCCTGATTTATAGCAGCGTGTTTATTGTTAAGTTGATTAAAGTGTAAAAAAGGAGGCGAAAAGAAATCGACCTTGAGGCGCTACAGCTATTGTATCACGGGCATCTTATGGCCTGTTGAGCTTTGAGCAGTCGCACATTTATTATTTATAAATTATTATACGAGGGAGAGATAGTAATGGAATTGCAAATTTGTAAAAAGTGTTTAATGCTTTCAACACGCCCGAGATTAACATTTAATGCAGAGGGCGTTTGTTCGGCATGTGAATGGAGTGAAGAGAAACACTCTATGGTGGATTGGGGCAAAAGAGAGTTGGAATTAAGAGAATTGTGCGATAGATATCGTAGCGATAATGGACAATTTGATGTCATTGTACCTGCATCGGGGGGGAAGGATTCCTCTATGGTTGCGCATAGATTAAAAACACAATATGGTATGCACCCGCTTTGTGTCAATATTAGCCATCATCCGTTAGTAAATACAGAAATGAATGAAATCAATCTTAATAATTTTGTTAATCATGGTTTTTCAATGATTCGAATTTACCCAAATCCAGTAATAGAACGCGAGATGGACAGGAATGGTTTAATTGATTACGGACAACCGTATATGGGATGGATGGCGGCGATGTTATTGGCGCCAATTAAAATCGGGATGCGATTTGGGATTCCCTTTATCATGTATGGTGAAGAAGGGGAAGTTGAGTATGGTGGTTCTTTAGAATTAAAAAATAGTATGTTGTATTCTTTGGAGCAGACGAAGAGGTTATACCTCAGTGACATTGATGTAAAAAAGCTCTATAAGTCTGCAACAGAAGGAGATGGATTCTCGTGGTGGGAAGCTCCTTCGGAAGAGGAAATTGAACAAGTGAAACCAGCCGTTGCTCATTGGTCGTATTTCCATAATTGGAATTCCAATGAGAATTATAGGTATGCAAGGGATCATGTAGGATTGCAATCGAAACCTTGCAATTCTGTTGGTACGTATAATGCATTTGCCCAAACTGACAGTATTTTATATTCGTTGCATACCTATTTTATGTACTTGAAATTTGGGTTTGGGCGGTGTTCACAGGATGTTTGCATAGACATCAGATCTGGAGAATTGTCGAGGGAAGCAGGGATTGATTTAATCAAGCAGTATGATGAAGCTTACCCTGAGGAATACGAAGAACGGTATCTCCAATATTATAATATGACACGTGATGAGTTTTATGCAGTCATTGATAAATGGGCAAATAAGGAACTGCTGGAAAAGCGAAACGGGCGATGGACGAAAAAGTTTGATATTGCAAAGTTATAAACTCTACTTTTCCAGCACAAATTACCAAGTAAAGTGAGGCATCATCAGAATGTGTGGGTAGAACCGGTGGTTATGCTGCCGCTTGATATTCCCACGACAATCGAACATCAATATCAGAACATCGAAGCATAATCATATCGAACGAACCATCGGACAGGATTTCCATGCCGTCAATGGCAGCATGCTTGACATTAAGGATGGATTTGAATATCTTTTTGTTGAGCATACATTTCCTTCTTTGTACGTTGTTTTTTCTCGCAGAAAAAGCGTACAGGAAAATGTATGCTTTTTCAATGTTTATGGGTTATTCGATGTGGTTGTTTTCCACACATTCTGATGGAGAGCCAGTAAAGTCTTGATATAACGGCTCTGCGAGTCAATCTAGAAGGTCACGCTATTTTTGATGATTTACTTGTTCTCCGCGCTCCGCTCGTTCAAAATTCCGCAAAAAGAACCATCAGCGATCGCAAGGCCTCTGAAAGCTCAATATCCTGCACCGCGTTGCACATGGTGAAAAAGAGCCCCCAATTGTTCTTTGGTCTATGTCTTGGTGACTTCCTTATCCACTCCAATACTATATAGCGTGTAAAGAGACCAGCGCCGTGTGCGCCAATGCAGAAGCGTAATTGCGCGTCTGGAATTCATCGCGAAGCCGGAACAGGGACTTCAACGCCTTGAAGAACGTCACGATGCTCTGCTGGTTCCGGTAGAGACGGACATCCTCGTCGATGGAAAGCCCGAGGTCGGTGGTGAGCAGGTTCAGAAATGCTCTCTTCTTGATTTTTCCGTCGATTGTTATGCTTTTTCAGTGGGAAAGTTGCGCATTTATATCACAAAAGGATGAAAGTGCATGTTGTTCAATTCCTATGAATTCATTTTTCTATACTTGCCGCTTGCTTTTTTCGTTTTTTTAGGTTTGGCAAATTATTTCGGACGTCCTGCCGCGATATCTTGGCTGGTGCTGGTTTCGTTTTTCTTTTATGGCTGGTGGGATTGGCGATATGTTCCGTTGCTTTTTGCGTCTATTTGTTTCAACTATTGGATTGGTGGGCAGATTCGACAGGGCTTTGGACCTAAGTATTGGCTAATGTTTGGCATTTCTGTGAATCTTTCTTTGCTCGGGTACTTCAAGTACGCGGGCTTTTTTCTGTCGACGGTCAATGTATTGGCAGGAAGTGCCATGTTTGATGTGCCACATATCATTTTGCCTTTGGGCATTTCGTTCTTCACGTTCACGCAGACGGCGTATTTGTTAAATGTCTACGAGGGAGGGGCAAACTTATGCGGAGAAGAACAAAACGGCTTCTTAGAATACTGCGAGTTTGTCACGATTTTCCCTCATTTGATTGCAGGCCCGATTATTGATCATCGAAAGATGATTCCGCAATTTACCGCTATATCCAATTATGTCTTGGATTTCAAGAATGTATCTGTCGGTCTTATGCTATTTTCCATTGGCCTGTTCAAAAAGGTCGTCATTGCAGACAGTCTGTCGCCGTGGGTGGGGGATTTGTTTTATAGGGCAGACACATTGTCTTTTTTTGAAGCTTGGCTTGCGGCTATCGGTTATACATTTCAACTATATTTTGATTTTTCCGGATACAGTGAAATGGCTATTGGCTTGGGACGGATATTTAATCTGGAGTTCCCGATGAATTTCAATTCTCCATATCAGGCACAGAGCATTGTTGATTTTTGGAGGCGTTGGCATATGACGCTTGGTTTGTGGGTAAAGGAATATCTCTATATCCCTATGGGAGGGAATCGGCAAGGCGAGTGGCTTAAAATGCGGAATCTGTTTTTGTGTATGCTGCTTATCGGTTTTTGGCATGGGGCGGGATGGACGTTTATTTTTTGGGGCATTCTTCATGGAATTCTGTTGGTTATCAATCATCAATGGAGAAGATTGCATATTGCTCTTCCGGATATTGTCAACTGGGGAATTACCTTCTTATGCGTTATGGTATGCTGGATTTTTTTTAGGGCAGAAAATTTTCATGACGCACTAGCGATCTTGAAGGCGATGGTGGATGTGAATCATATTGTTCTCCCCGCAGGCGGAAGGATTGAAAACATATTCGTTTCGTGTGGTGTTTTGCAAAATCTTGGCGTGGAATTTCTTCCCATGAAGAGCGTCCAAGGGGTGTCATTAACCAAATTTATGGGGATGATTTGTGTATTGGGATTTCTGTTGGTAAAAATGAAGAATCCACTCATGTGGAATCTGGAACCAAGCTTCAAGTGGATGACAATTGTAGTTATTATGTTTTATTCCTCGATTTGGTTCATGTTTCGGTCTGGGGCGTCGGAATTCCTATATTTCCAATTTTAAGGGGACGATTTTGGGATGTGCAATTGGGACAGATTTTGCAAAATATTGACTGGAATATTGTTTGTTCCCTGTTTTTTGGTTGCGTTGGTTTTTGAAGGAGCGTTATATCGAATTAATGAACAAAAGGTTGGTACAACTCAGGCCATTGAAATGCAGGTTCGAGGGAAAGCGCTGCACGGGAGTGCGTTATCCGGAGATGTGAGCTTTCTGAAATATGGAGTTATAGAAAGATTACAACCTGAAATAGTTGCTATTGGATCGTCGCGTGTAATGCAGTTTCGACAAAGTTTTTTTCAGGATACAACTTTTTATACAATGGGAGGATTATGTAACTCGATAGAAGATTTGTCGTATGTATATCGTACGGCTACGAAGCAATATGTTCCTCGGATAATTATTCTTGAAGTATCTTGGGATTGGTTGAACCCTAACTATTCTCATACCTTGATGGAAAAGCCATTATTGGAAAAGAATGCTGTATCGCGGAGGGTTTATTTGTATAAGAGACTTTTCGATAGTGTCCGCGGCAACAAAAAAGTTAGAGAGCAGTTGTTGGATCCGGATATAAGGTTAACTGATGAAATCGGAAACCGCATGACTATTGGTTTGATGGCAAGTGCGGATTACAGAGGTTTTCGGGAGGATGGAAGCTTTCAGTATGGGGCTGCTATATTACATTTGAACCCGTTGGAGGAGCGTTTGCGAGATACACACGAGCGAATCCAAAATGCCAATAATCGATTTGAGGAAGCGTACGGTATAGACCACAATGAGTTATCAAAACTGAAATGTCTTATCAGATCCATGAAGGAACGAGGGGTTCATGTGATGGTGTTCCTGCCTCCTTTTCCAGATGAGATTTATCAAGCATTGATGTCTTCAGAGAAGCATAATGTTTATATAAAAACATATGAGCAAGAAGTGAATAATCTTTGTAATCAAGAAAAGGTTTCATTCTTTGATTTCAGCAATATGGCGTGGGTAGGATCTTCTGATGAGGAAGCCCTTGATGGTTTTCATGGCAGTGAACGTACCTATGGGCGAATAATGCTTCGTTTTGTTGAAGATAAAGAGTTGGCTCCATATGTGAACGCGGAATATATCCGGGAACGGTTGGAGAAATCGGATAGCCCGATTCAGCTTTTGTGGTATGAGGAGTAATCGGTAATTTTACGTAATAAGTATTAAATGCGATGAATTTCCTGAATGGAATTTTCCTGTCAAATTGTCTATCGCCATTTATTCATGGAGCATTTTTTCGGATTTGGAAACGGTAGCGGAAAACAGAAATCAAAAGAAGGTTTAAAGTAGCATGGGATTTACAACGCAGGTTTTTTTGTTTGTCTTTTTTCCATTTTGTTTAATAACTTATCTTTTTTTTATCTTGGCAGAACGAAAAAGATGGTTTGCAGGGTATGTCGAGAAGTTTCGTTTGAAGGATTGGCTGCTCTTGGCAATCAGTCTCGCATTTTACGGCTGGACGCGCATTTCGGGTATTAAAGAGCTTGTTCTTTATATCGTTGCTGTTTATTTGATGGCACGCTTGATTGAGTTATGCAAAGCCAATAAAATAATCTTCCCTGTGTTTCAAGAGGATGGCGAGAGTTGTCGTTGCCTTTGGAAAGTTTTCGCTGCGAAGATAGCGCTTGCTTGTGGTGCGTTAGGGTTGCTTTTTATATTGTTTTGGTGCAAATATTGGGGGGTAATTGCTGGGAAAACACCCTATGCGGTTTTGGGAATATCGTTCCTCACATTTTCTGCGCTTTCTTATCTTATAGACGTTTACAAAAGTGTGGCAACGGCGGGAAGTTTTCTTGACTGTGCGCTCTACCTTTCTTTTTTTCCGAAAGTAGTATCCGGTCCGATTGTCCTTTGGCGGGATTTTTTAGACCAGATTGCGGGGCGGGCGGTTTCGCTTGATGATATGGTGGATGGCGTCAACCGTATCATGATTGGCTTTGCGAAAAAACTGATTCTTGCGGATATGTTCGGGGCATGCATTGCGGAAATGAATCCCGTGTATGGAATCGACGTCGTTTCGGCATGGGGGGCAGCGCTTCTTTATATGCTCCAGATTTACTATGATTTTGCGGGGTATTCGGATATTGCCATTGGCCTTTCGTTGCTGTTTGGTTTTCGTTGCAAGGAGAATTTCGATTTTCCGTATCGGTCTTGTTCCATTACGGAATTTTGGCGGCGTTGGCATATTTCGCTTGGCACATGGTTTCGCGAGTATGTTTACATTCCTTTGGGAGGTAGCCGGATGGGGCAAAGACGTACCTTGTGCAATCTTATAATTGTGTTTTTGCTCACAGGCGTTTGGCACGGCGCGGGATGGACGTATATCCTTTGGGGGGCAATGAATGGCGTGTGTGTCTTGTGCGAGCGGATTTGTAAGGATAAGCCGTTATATATAAACATGCCGAACTTTTTGAAATGGGGTTTGACATCGCTGATTACGATGTTTTGCTGGGAATTTTTTCGTTTCGAGTCGTTGGGAAACCTTGGGGATTGGATACGAATGATGGTGGGGGTGTATCCGTTTGAGCGCATACTGTTGACATGGGAGTTTTATTTTACGCCTCGAATGCTGTTCTTGACAACAATTGCAATGTTGGGAGCAACGGTTCTTGGGACGGAAGAAATACAGAAGCGATGGAAACAGTTTGTAGAAACAAAATGGGGATTTGCGCTTCAAGAAGCAGTGGTGTTGCTTTTGTTTGGGATTTCCATTTTGTGCATGGTCAACTTAGCGTATAAGCCGTTTATTTATTTTCAGTATTGAGGGGGGAGTCTATGAAAACTCTTAAACTGGCGGCTGTTGCTATCTTCTTGCTGATGATTCTTCTTCCATTAGCAAGGTTTCGCTTTGAATCAGGTATCGTTTCGGAAATTGACAACCGAAAGCTACAGGAGAATCCTTTTCGTGCGGAGGAGCGTGCTAAAAAGAAGCCCCTGATAGAACTGATTTCGGCGTATGTCAGTGATCGTATCGGTTTTCGCGATGATATGATTTTGGGTTATACGCTTTTGAACGACAGGTTGTTTGGGGAAATGGTGCATCCGACGTATCGATATGGGAGGGATGGCTATGTTTATTTCAGGACGATGACTACACCCGTTTATGGGAAATATCATGAGAAATTTGCGGATATGGTCAAGAAGGTTCAAGACTACTGCGAAGCGAGAGGAATTCCTTTCTTGTTTGTGTTTGAGCCGTACAAGCAGCATATCTTGGGCCAGTATTTGCCCGTTGGTGTTCATTATGATGTGCGTTGGGTGGAGGCCTTTTTCCATGCACTGGATGAACGAGGAGTTCATTATATCGATAATACAGTCACGCTGCGGCAAAAAATGGAAGAAGGAGAAAACGTATTCAATCGTCAATTTGATGCGGGGCATTGGAATGAAAGCGGACTATTTTGGGGGACAAATGCTATTTTAGAAGAATTGCATAAAAGTTTTCCGGGTATTCGTCCCAATTTCATTGAAAATTTTGAGGCTTCGGAAGTTCTGGAGTCTTCCCTGCCCGTTTCGAAGTTTCCTATTCATGAATATGTACCGAAGATTACAGTGCCGCTAGAGAATATAGAGGATGTCTCAAAATTGTATAGTGTGGAATTGGAGCGGCATAAACAATATAGAGATTTCGGGTATTTTCGGAATCATACACATACGGAGGAAACGCCGCGAGCTTTGGTGTTCCAAGGGAGTTATTTGAACAAAGCAGGATCGAAATTTCTGAAGTATGCTTTGGGGGATTATATTATTGTCCATGATTACCAAAATATTCTCGAATTGCCCTACTATTTTAACATTTTCAAGCCGGAATGTGTTGTGTTTGAGGTTGCCGAATATACTATCAGCAATCCCTTTTTTAATGAAAAGAAAATGGAAAATCTTCGGTGGAATCCTCCAGTACAATCTATTAAGGGGAAAGCAGTGGGGGTTAAGGAGCATACATTGTTACAAGGAGATGTTTCCGCAGAACAAGGGAAAACGCTTACAAAAATAATCTGGAAGAATACGCAAAAAGATATTGAATATGTATGGTGCTTACTGGATGAGGAATTTGATATGCGTCCACATGAAGGTGGAGGGTACGAAGTCACGGTGAATAATGAAGTTTGGCAGACACACCAAGAGGATTTGAAGATTGTGACCATGGAAAATGGGAAAGTGGTAATTTATACAAAATAACATCTATGGATGCAATTAGAGAATGAATGAAAAAATCAATTATAGACAATTAAAGTTAGCCGTTTTAGCGATTAGTGATTTGTGTGCCAAGCTCGATAAAGTTTTTTGCTTTTCTTAAGATTGATTTGTTATAAAACGTGCATGGGAACAGATGAGATGCGGAATTTCTTAATCACAGGCGGTTCCGGCTTTATAGGAGCTGAAATCGTTAACCAACTACATAAACTTGGTGGATGTAATATTACAGTTCTTGATTCCATGACGGAACAGATTCATGGAAAGGAATGGGAAAATTCCTATCTGTATCATACCATCAAAGGCAAGTACAAGTTTATAAAAGGGTCTGTATGTGACCTTGAAACTGTATGTGAGGCGATTCGTGATTGTGAAGTCATCCTCCATTTGGCTGCTGAGACTGGGACCGGTCAATCCATGTATCAGATAAACCAGTATAACGAAACAAATGTGATGGGGACTTCGAATCTGCTGCAGGCAATATCCATACTTGGTAAGGAAAGCAAGGTTAAGAAGATAATCTTGGCATCTTCCCGAGCCGTTTATGGTGAAGGAAAATATGAATGCCCGAACTGTGGGGTGATATATCCTAATGGTCGTAGTAAAGAGAAAATGCTTGAAGGTGACTTCAATTTCTATTGTCCGAAATGCGGCGAGAAGATGTCGCTTCTTCCGACGACGGAAGATAGCGCGATAAAACCTGCATCGCTCTATGCATACACGAAATACGCACAAGAGATGATGCTGAGGACCATGTGCCCTGCGATGGGAATTGATTATACTATCTTTCGTTTTCAGAACGTATATGGAGTGGGGCAGAGCCTTAAAAATCCCTATACTGGTATTCTTTCTGTATTCAGCACGCTTATGCTCGAGAACAAGCCTGTGAATATCTTTGAAGATGGCAAGGAAAGCAGAGACTTTGTTAATGTGAAAGATATCGCAAGGGGGGTTATTGATAGTATCGAGAATGCTCGAAGCAATAGTGAGACGATCAATCTTGGTTCTGGAGTAAATACAAGCGTGATTGAAATCGCTGAGATTTTGAAGAAGCACTATGGTAGTGAATCTGAGCTAAAAGTGACCGGCGATTTCCGTATTGGGGATATTGCACATAATAAAGCAGATATCAGCAAAGCAAAAGCGATTTTGAACTTCGAACCGAAGATCAGTCTTGAAGAAGGTTTGAAAAGCTTCTGCGCATGGGTTGAAGGGCAGGATAAAGATAATAGTGGTTACGAGCGTTCTCTTTCCGAGATGGAGGAGGCTGGAATGTTCGTAAGAAAGCAGGTTGTGTAATGGGACAAATAGCTGTTGAGAAAAATGTACATGGAATAGAAGGCCTCTGTGTTATTACTCCTACTGTGCACGGCGATTCTCGCGGATATTTTTATGAGAGCTATAATCTCAATGATATGAAGGCGCAAGGTATCGATATCTCTTTTTGCCAGGACAATCAGTCGATGTCCACAAAAGGGGTGTTACGAGGCTTGCACTTTCAAAAACACTTTCCGCAGACAAAGCTGGTAAGGGTAATCAAAGGATCTGTGTTCGATGTGGCAGTGGATATCCGTTCCCAATCTGCTACTTACGGAAAGTGGTATGGAATTGAGCTGACAGAAGAAAACAAGAAGCAGTTCTTGATTCCGCGCGGCTTCGCACATGGTTTCTTGGTATTATCTGATGTCGCCGAGTTCTGCTACAAGTGCGATGACTTTTATCATCCAGAAGACGAGAGCGGTATGGCTTGGAACGATCCAGAGATTGGGATAGTGTGGCCGAAGTTGAAGGGCGAATATAAAGGTACAGTAGCGGCTGATGGATATACAGTAGACGGCGTTGCATTAAATCTTTCTGATAAGGATCAGAAGTGGTTGGGAATTAAAGAAACACTGAACAAGTCGTTGTATATTGATTTGTAATGATAATACGAATCGGTGCCATAGCTTTGGCAAACTTCTCAGAAAAATAGAGTAGCTTTTCACGCTCTTCCAGTGTAAGATGTTTGTAATGGCACATGGCTTCCTCCTTGTGATGTTGTCTTCGCAAACACCATTATAACAGGAAACCTGTGTCATTCTTTATCTGTTGCACTTAGATTGTAAATCTAACCCGCAATCGTGAAAACAGATTGTGTTTCTCCATCGGCGTCAGGATTCCAAGCCGACGTTGCACACGCCTAGTGTTGTAATAGCGGATATAGCCTTCAATCATGTGAACCAGTTCCTTCTTGCTGCCAAAGCGTCTGCCGTAGTACCGCTCGCGTTTCAATATCCCCCAGAATCCCTCCATGGGCCCGTTGTCGATGCAGTGCGCCACTCGGGACATGCTCTGCGTCATGCCTGCCTTTTCGAGCTTGTGGTGGAATGTTCGGTTCGTGTACTGAAATCCCCTGTCGCTGTGGAACAAAGGATGCGCATCCGGATTCGCTTCCACTGCCT
>CAMVIO010000011.1 GCA_947167555.1 uncultured Selenomonadales bacterium | reverse complement strand
GCCTTGCCCACGTAAATCATTTCCGCGTCATTCTTCGCCCAGCGCAGGATGCGGTCGTCGGCGAGACGGTCGTAAACGACGACATCAGCCTTTTTCAAGCACTCAATCGCTTTCAGCGTGATCAGCCGATAATCTCCCGGCCCCGCGCCGACAAGGAATACCATTCCCGGCATACTGTTTCACTCTCCAACCAATAATCCTAATTCCTTCAATATTTCCGCGCCGCCCTCGTCGAGCAGCTTCTCGGCGAGATTTTCGCCAAGCTTCGCCGCGTCCCTGCGGGTTCCATTCACATCGCCGCGATAGAACCGCTGCCCGTCCAGCGACGCGATAACCGCCTCGACCTTGAGTCCGTCGCCCTCCGCCGTCGCATAGACGCCCACCGGCACCTGGCAGCCGCCCTCGACCCGCGCGAGGAACGAACGCTCCGCTTCCGTGCAGCAGATCGTGTCGTCGTCACGCAGGAACGCGAGCATATCCCGCGTTTCTCTGTCGTCCTCCCTCGTCTCGATGGCCAGCGCCCCCTGTCCGACGGCGGGCAGCACCATTTCCCTCGGAAGAACCTGCCGGATACGGTCGGCGAAACCGAGCCGCTTCAGTCCCGCGACGGCCAGCACGATTGCGTCGTACTCGCCCTCGTCGAGCTTCCTGAGCCGCGTATTGACATTTCCGCGAAGATCGAGCATTTCAAGATCGGGGCGCGCGCAAAGGAGCTGCGCCCGACGGCGAAGACTCGACGTACCGACCCGCGCGCCTTTCGGCAATTCCTCAAACGACGAAAAGCGGTTCGACACCAGGGCATCCCCCGGATCAAGCCGCTTCGTGACTGCCGCTATAACGAGACCGTCCGGCACCTTCGCCGGCATATCCTTCAAGCTGTGCACGGCGAGATCTATGCCGCCGGACAGCATTTCTTCTTCCAGTTCCTTCGTGAAAAGCCCCTTGCCGCCGATCTTCGCCAGCGGCACGTCGAGAATCCTGTCCCCCTTTGTCGTTACGCGCTTTTGCGTGACGGAAAGCCCCGGATATTCCTCTCGAAGCCGCTGCTCTATATAATCGGCCTGCCAAAGCGCCAGCTTACTCCCCCGCGTACCGATGATGATTTGATTCTTCACCGAGTGTTTCCGCCTCTCCTAAATAATCGAGCTTGAAAAGACGCTTCATCGCGTCCACATAAAAAGCCTCGCGCTCCGTGCCCGCCGCCGCGCTGATAGTCATCATCGGGAAGCGCAGCAGCTTCCTGACGATCATCTTGGTCATCTGGTCGAGCACCTTCTGCTCCGTTTCGTTGAGCTCCGGCAGCTTGCTTACCGCGCGGCGCACTTCGCGACGGCGGATCTTGTCCGCGCGTTGGGAAAGCCGCGCCATCAAAGGCTGGAATGACAAATACCGGAACTTGTCGAGAATCGACGCAACCTCTTCCTCGACAATGCCCTCCGCCTGATGGGCTTCTTTTTGCCGCTCCTCGCGGTGCTCATCGACAACTTCTTCAAGGTCGTCGATATTGTAGACCGTGACGCCGTCAATCTCGCCCACGTCGGGATCGACGTCCCGAGGCACGGCAATATCAAAAAACAGCAGCGAGCGGCCTTCGCGCTTCTTCATCGCGCGCCGTGCCTCTTTCGGATGCACGACATAATGGGGAGCGCCCGTAGACGTCACGACGATGCCGATGTCTTCCGCCTGCTCCAGCGCCACATCGAAATCCACGGCTTTGCCGCCGTATTTTTCCGCAATCTCTTCCGCTTTTTCCCTGTGATGATTGGCGACGTAAATCTTTTTCACGCCGCGCCCCAAAAGATTCTCTATGGTCAACTCCGCCATACGACCCGCACCGTAGATCAGCGCGCTGGTCTTTTCCAGGCTGCCGCCGAAAATCTCCCGCGCCAGTTCCACCGCCGCGTAGCTGACCGATACCGCGCTGAACGCGATCCGTGTTTCGGTGCGCACGCGTTTTCCCGTCGTTATGGCTCGATGAAACAAGGTGTTGAGTACCGTCGAGGTCGTTCCCGCGTCATGGGCCATCGCATAGGCGTCCTTGACCTGGCTCAATATCTGCCCTTCGCCGATGACCAGCGAATCAAGACTTGCCGCCACGCGGAACAGATGACGGATTGCGTCCTCATGGACAAAACAATATAGATACGGCTCCATGCTCTCGTCGATGCCCGTCAGATCCGCCCAAAAATCCTTCAGGGCGTCCATGCCGCCCTCGGCGTCCTCCGCCACCGCGTAAATCTCGCTGCGGTTGCAAGTGGAGAGCACCACGGCCTCGCTGACCGTCTCATAGCTCGACAACGCGATCAGTCCGCCGCGCACACGTTCCTTGGGTATGGAAAAGCGCTCGCGAATTTCCACGGGCGCTGTTTTATGATTCAGGCCTACTGCGATCAACTGCATTCTTTACCAGTTCCTCTGCTTTTTCTAACTTTCCTTCGCGCACCAACGCCATGACGTCCGCCGACAACGCCTTGCGCCAAAAATCGCGCCGCTCCTCGCTGGACGCTAGACGGTCCTTGATCTCTTCGCGAATCGGCACAAGCTTCTCCAGCCAGGGCGCATATATATCGGCCAGCGATTCCAGATCGCCCCGAATGCGCCGCGAAAGCTCGGGGCACGCGCCGCCCGTCGATACAGTGAGCAGCAAATCGCCACGACGCACGCTGGCGGGCACGGTAAAATCGCTGAGTTCCATCGGCGGCGCCGCCATATTCACCATCGCGCCCATGGATTTCGCCGCCCAAGCCGCCCGACGGTTCACGTCGATATCGTCCGTCGCGCAAACCACGATCGAGGCGCCTCGGATCATGGACGTGGCAAAGGGCTCCTTATGCCATTTGATCTGCCCCGCTACCACAAGATTGACAATCTCATCAATGGCTTCCGGCGCAATGACGCGCACTTTCACGCCCGCATCGAGAAGTCCTTCGATGCGGTGCAGAGCCACAGGGCCGCCGCCGACAACGACAGCCTCTCGGCCGGTCAGCCATAAGAGTGCCGGATATGACGTTCTTTCTTTAATCATTTTTCTGGCGTCCTTCGCGCTAAAATGGTCGAAAGATAATTGACGGGCTGCTCCTTGCGCGCGCGGATGTCATCGATGCGCTCCTCATCGGGAAGGCCGCAGCGGCTGACCATCACGGCGTGGTCGAGCATATCGTTCTTCTCCAGAAGTCCCGCGACTTCCGGGAAATTCTTGTAGACCTTCATCAAGACGACATTGTCGGAGACGCCCAGAACTTTCTCGATTTTTTCCGCGTCCGCTGTCGCAGGGATTACCGACAATACGTCGTCGCCTTCGACAATCGGCCATCCGAGATGGCTGCCCATCGCGACAAACGCGGGAATGCCCGGAATCGTCTCGATCTTGATGTCCTCTTTTTCCAAAAGCCGGAACACATAAATATAAGTGCTGAAAAACATCGCGTCCCCCAGCGTCAGGAACGCCACGTTTTTGCCCTCCGCCAGGAAACCGAGGATTTCTTCCTTGTTTTTCTGCCATGCGGCATCGTCCGCCGCAAAGCCTTTTACCATCGGGAACACCTGATAGACGATGCGCACATCTCCTTTCAGATACGGGCGCGCAATATCGAGGGCAACGCTGCCGTCCTTCTTCTCCGTCTTCGGAGCGATGATAATATCCACTTTCTCGATCGCCTTGACCGCTTTCATCGTCAAGAGCTCCGGGTCGCCCGGCCCGACGCCGATCCCGTAAAACGTGCCTTTCATCTATATATGCTCCTCCCCATGCGGAAACATAAATGAATCCTGAACATTTTCAACGATTTCTCATAAACAATCCTATACCGAACCGCAGGAAATGTCAATCGCAACACCGCAAAGAACTTTCGACAGTCCTAGTCCAGCGAAACGATCTTGTTTTTCAGCACGTAAATCAACGCCTGCGTGCGGTCGTTGACATTCAGCTTCCGGAAAATGTTCGTCAAATGGTTCTTGACCGTTTTTTCACTGACAAAGAGCGCCTTGGCGATGTCCTGATTCGAGAAGCCTTTCGCGATGCAGGCAAGCACATCCATTTCCCGCGCCGTCAGGCGGTCTCCCCTGCCGTCGCGCCACATTTCCTTCGCTTTCGCCTTGACGTCCGCGCCCTCGGACAAACCGCCAAAAATCCGCTCGGCCAGCTTCGGATAGACGAAAGTGCCGCCGCCCGCGACCACATGGACCGCCTTGATCAGCATCGCCGGCTCTACGTCCTTCAGCAAATAACCGAGGGCTCCGTTCCGGAGCATTTCGAGAACGTAACGATCGCTGTCGTGCACGGTCAGCGCGATAATGCGTGTTTTGACCCGCGCCGCCACAAGCTGCTTCGTCACCTCGATACCATTGAGTCCCGGCATGTTCAGGTCGATCAGCAAAATGTCCGGCTGAAGCACCAACGTCCGGGACAGAGCCTCCTGCCCTTCCGACGCCTCGCCGACCACCTCCAGGTCGTCCTCGAAATTCAGCACCCGTTTGATTCCTTGCCGCAGCAGCGCATGATCGTCCGCGATCAGAATCTTGATTGCCATTGCCCGCACCTCTTCCTTTTATTCCTTCTATTTGATTATATCATTTACAATATTCGCCGTCAGGAAAATCATGACCTCGGAATCCGTCTTGCTCGTCCGCACGTTTCGAAAAAACGCGCCGAGAATGGGAATATCTCCCAAGAACGGAATCTTGGACAAGGTCTTGGATTCCTCGCTTCCGATCAATCCGCCGATCACCATCGTCTCGCCGTCCCGAAGACGTACCTCCGTATCGGCGGAACGCTTGTTGAAACGGTAAGCCGAAAGAGCGGCTACATAAAGCGGCGAACTGACCTCCGTATGCACCTTCACCGTGATGTCGCCATCCGCGCCGACTCGCGGCGTACAACGAAGAATAATGCCCGCTTCACGATACGTCACCGAAGTGGTCGTGGTCGAATTCGTGACCGAAACAGTCTGCACCGGCACTTCACCGCCGATATTGATGACAGCCTCGCGCCCCTGCAGCGTCGTGATGTTGGGACGCGCGAGAAGATTCGCCTTGCCGTCGGTAATCAGCGCGTTGATTTTCGCGCCGTAGTAAAACTCAAAGGGAAATCCGCCCGGGCCGCGTCCGAACCGGATAATACCGGGAACAGAGCTTCCGCTGCCGTCCCAGTATCGGCGCACAGTCTCATGCGGCACGTCCTCGGTCACCGTCGTATACGAGCCGTCGGGATTCTGCACGGTACGGCGGCGCGTCTCATACTCGGTCGTATAGTCCGGATATTGCGGCGCCCGCGACCATTCCCATTCAACGCCGAGCTCCTTGGCCGCGTTCTTGTCGATGGCGATGACCTTCGCTTCCAGCGAAACCTGCGGCTGCGGCTGGTCAAGAGCCGCAATCAGTTTCTCCGCCGCCTTCGCTTCCGACGCCGTACCGTACAGCACGATGCTGCCCGTCGCCGAATCGGCGAGAATCCGTAAATCGTCATCGCGACCGTTTCCCCGGCGTTCCCGCGTGACGGTTCGTATCTCCGAACCGTTCTCCGTTTCCAGCCGCGTCCTGTCCGTTTCCCGAACACGTCCCGTCCGGTCGTTGCTTCCGTTATTATCATAAGGCATCAATGAAAGCGCCACCGCATGAGCGACGGTATCGAGATCCGCATACCGAACGGGGAACACATAAGGCCGATAAAGCCCCTGCACGCCAGTCCGCGAAGCTGTGATAATTGCCACACCGCCCGTCTCCCCGAGGGAAAGATCAGCCGCCGCCGCTATCATCTCAAAGGCTTCTTCCGGCTCCGCCTCGTCAAGATGGATCGTAATCGTCCCCTGCACCGAATCGTCGAGCACAAGACCGACGCCCCCAAGCTCGGCGACCGACGCGAGCACGGCGCGGACATCCGCGTCCACGGCATGCAGCGTGACCGGGCGGGCAAAGGCAAAGCGGGACGGGAAAAGCAGGAACGCGGCGACACACAGATACGCGATGCGCGCCGCAGCGCGGAAAAATCCCGCAAGTCCGTCGGACCGCTGTTCTTCCATATCCCACCTCCAGAAATCGCTTATCTTATATTCCCCGCCGACAGGGAAAGCTCACGCTCTCCCATCGACGTCGAGACCGTCGCCGTTCTTTCCGTCAGGGAAACCAGCGTCACCCCGTCTTTTTCCTCGCCGGGCGCCAAAAGGATCTGCCGCTTGCCGACGGACAGGATTGCCCGCCGCCCGGCTTCGGAAGATACGACGCCCACAAGCCGGATTTCCGGTTCCTTTGCCGGAGACGGAGCTGACCGCGTTCCTTTCGGTTCCGTTTTTTGCGTGGGAGTTGTTTTCGCGGCTCTCGCCTGCTCCCGCGTCGGATGCTCCGGCAGGAAGGGGGAAACAAGATGTCCCTCTTTCATCGGATGCTCTCGCACGACATGCAGGTTTTCTTCTTTTCTTTCAAGCCCTTCGACCGCCGTATGCGATCGCTCCATGACGACAAGCTTCGCCGCGTCGCCTTGCGTGGGATAAAGAGCATAGCCCGTGCCGAGAGCCAGCCCGATTGCCGCGAACGCCGCAGCATAAAATGCCGCCGTCGGACGAATCACGCCTTCTTCGCCCTCGCTTTTTTCACTTCCGCAAGGCGCGGCCCCATGATGCGCTTGTATGCCTCGACGCCCGGCTGATTGAACGCGTCTACGTCGGCAAATTCGCCCTCATAGGCGACTGACAAGGCCAGCATATACATCAATTCGCCGAGATGATAAGCGTTCAATGTCGGGAGGACGAAGCACGCGCTGTATCGCCCGTTGGACGCCAACGCTTCCTCGTTCGAGACGCGCGCGACTTCCAGCGCCTCCGCCATCGTTACTCCCGCGATATCCGAAAGCTTCTGCGCTTCCGGGAACACGTCGGGAATCATGCAGTCCTCGGGCCAGTCCTCAACGCGGATGAACTGCACGATCTTGTTCAGCCGCCCTTCCTGATGCTGCTGGGTCTGGGCGTGCATGTCGGTGGTGCCGACGGCGACCAATGGCGTGCGCCCGTAATAAACTTTCCTGCCCTCGCGGTCCTCCTCTTTTCCGAGGGACTCGGCGAGAAGCTGGATATACCATTCGGACAGCGACTTCAGATAATCGCCGTAAGGCATCATGACCTCGATCTCACGGCCGTGCTCCTTCGACGCCGCGAACTTCAGCGCCGCGTTCAGCATCGCGGGGTTCTTCATCAGGTCATCGGTCTTGCAGGCCTCGTCCATATCCCGGGCGCCCTTCAGGAACGATTCGATATCGAAACCGACGCAGGCTGCCAGCGAAAGCCCGACGTCCGAGAACACCGAGAACCGTCCGCCTACGCCGTCCGGCACGCGGAAGGTCGGCCACCCCTTTTCCGTCGCCAGCTTTTTCAAGAGCGTCGGCTTTTCCTCGTTCGGATCGGTGACCGCCACGACTTCCGTTTCCACGTTGGCCGTTTTGGACAACTTGTCATAGATTACCATAAAATTCGACATCGTATCGAGCGTGCCGCCGGATTTCGAGATCACGAGCAGCAGCACGCGAAGTGCGCGTTTCCTGTGAGTCTTCGCCACCTCCGCCTTATGCGCGAGATATTGCAAAAGATCTTTCGTGCGGCGCGGATCGATATTGTTGCCGCTGAAATAAACCTCAGGCCAGCCGCCGCGTTCCTCGGGCGTCATCGAGTTCCAGAACTCACCGCAGCCCACGTCGAACAACACCTTGTTTCCGAGGAACGAGCCGCCGATGCCGAGGGAAACGACGATGTCGATACGCCCTTTAACGCTCTCGCCGAACTTCTTCAGCTTTTCGATGTCGGCGGGAGAATTGAGGTTGCCGTCCTTCACATAGGGAAGCTGCGGGAAGAGCACCAGCTCCGGCGTCCCGTCCTTCGACAGATGGCCGCGCACCTCACCCGTCTCGCGCATATGACAAACGGCCTTGTGTGCCGCCTTCGTCTCGGGCAGCTCCGCCTGCGTGACCTTCCCTTCGCCGAAGAGGTTCGTATAGTCAAACGTAAAGCCTGACGGCAGCTTGATCTGAGTTCCCATGGTACTCCCTCTTTTCTTCTATTTCTTTTCTTCCAAAAGCGGGCCGATCGTTTTTACCAGATAATGCATGAAGCGGTCGCGAAGCTCCGGGCGCTTCAGCGCCTGCTCCACCGTCGCCTCCAGGAAGCCTTCCTTGTCGCCGATATCGTAACGGCGGCCGTAGAAATTGTACGCGTAGACCGCCTGTTGTCCTGCCAGTACGCGAATCGCGTCGGTCAGCTGGATCTCGCCGCCGCGCCCCGGCTCCGTCTTTTCGAGAATCGTGAAAATCTCCGGATCGAGGATATAGCGCCCCAGCACCGCCAACCGCGACGGCGCTTCCTCTTTCGCCGGTTTCTCGATCAGGTCCATCGCCTGCCAGACATTCGGCTTCACCGCCCGCGGCGTGACGATGCCGTAATTCGAGACCGAGTCCGCAGGAACTTCCTGCACGCCGAGTACGCTGCCGCCAAGATCGTTGTAGACGTCGATCAGCTGCGACAGGCACGGCGCTTCCGCGTCCACCAGATCGTCACCCAGCATGACCGCGAACGGCTCGTAGCCGACGAACTGCTTCGCGCAGAGCACGGCATGGCCGAGCCCCAGCGCTTCCTTTTGCCGGATGAAATGGATCGTGACGTCCGAGATTTCCTCGATCATCTTCAGTTGATCGTATTTCCCCTGCGCCTTGAGCTGCATTTCCAGCTCCAGCGAGCGGTCGAAATGGTCCTCGATCGAGCGCTTGTTGCGCCCGGTGATAATCAGGATCTCCTCGATGCCGGAATCGATTGCTTCCTCGATGATGAACTGAATCGCGGGCTTGTCGACAATCGGCAGCATTTCCTTCGGCTGGGCCTTCGTCGCGGGCAGGAACCGCGTCCCGAGCCCCGCCGCCGGAATGATTGCCTTGCGGATTTTCTGCACGGATTACAACCCCTTACGCCCTGATTTTCGCCAAAAGCTCGTCGGTCTTTTCTTTCAGCAGCTTCTCGTCGCCCTTCGTCTCCACGTTCAGCCGTATCACCGGCTCCGTGTTGGACATGCGGAGGTTGAAGCGCCAGTTGTCGAATTCCACCGAGAGGCCGTCCACCTTGTTGACCTGCCCTTTCGGGCCGTATTCTTTTTCCAGTTTCGCGATGATTGCTTTCGCGTCATCCACCGTCGAATTGATTTCGCCGCTGCACGGGAACTTCGCCATGCGCTCCGCCATCAGCTCCGAGACCGCCTTCCCAGCCTCGGAGACCAGCTCCATCGTCGTCAGGAACACCAGCATGCCGCTGTCGCAGTACGAGAAATTGCGGAAATAGTGATGGGCGCTCATCTCGCCGCCGTACACCGCGTCCTCTTTGCGCATCTTGTCCTTGATGAACGCGTGGCCGCTCTTGCACATGACCGGCTTGCCGCCGAGCTTTTCGGCAATCTCGATCGTGTTCCAGGTCAGACGCGGATCGTAGATGACCTTGCCGCCCGGATTCTTCTTCAGGAAGGACTGGGCGAGGAATCCCACCATATAATAGCCCTCGATGAAGCCGCCCTGCTCGTCGAACAGGAAGCAGCGGTCGAAGTCTCCGTCCCAGGCGAAGCCCATGGCCGCCTTGTGCTCGCGCACCGCTTTCGCCGTCGCGTCGCGATTCTCCGGCAGGATCGGGTTCGGCACGCCGTTCGGGAAATTGCCGTCCGGCTCGTTGAAGA
Source organism: uncultured Selenomonadales bacterium (assembly GCA_947167555.1). Classification (GTDB taxonomy): domain Bacteria; phylum Bacillota; class Negativicutes; order Selenomonadales; family Selenomonadaceae; genus RUG12372. The sequence continues at coordinate 9,576 of CAMVIO010000011.1, read as the reverse complement.
CCTTGACGAGCTTGACCGGCAGCTTTTTCTCCAGCTTGTCGATAATCGGACCCGCCGCGCCGTTTCCGGCGTTCACGACCACCGTCATCGGCTTCAGCGCCTTCGCGTCGATATAGGTCAAAAGATGCTCGACGTATTCGTCCGTCACGTCATGCTTCTCGATTTTGCCCTTCGGCCCGTCGTAAGGCTTGAAATTGCCCTCGATGGCAAGATTCTCGATATCCTTGAGTCCCGTGTCGCTGGAAATCGGGATCGCCTTTTCGCGGACCAGCTTCATGCCGTTATAGTTTTTCGGATTATGGCTGGCCGTGACCATGATGCCGCCGTCCAATCCCAAATGGAACGTGGCGAAATAAATCATCTCGGTGCCGCACTGCCCGATGTCCACCACGTCACAGCCCGACTCCGTCAGGCCGCGCGTCAGCGCCTCCGTGATCGACGGACCGGACAGCCGGATATCGTGCCCCACTGCCACGCGCTTCGCGCCCAGAAGCTGGACGAAAGCCTTGCCCACACGATAAGCGAGTTCCTCGTTGACCTCATCGGGATAAATGCCGCGCACGTCGTAAGCGCCAAAGCCTTTTCTGCTGAGTTCCATAAAATTCCCTCCTGCACACAAATTCTGTCAATATATATTTGATACATTCGCCGCATAGGCAAAAAATCCTCCTACCAAACTCACAAAAATAAAAAAACATTTTTGAAACGTTTCTTCATCAGATTGTTTTATCCTTCGCGCACGAGTAACGAAAGATTGACTTCTCTATAGAAAATCCATGTCTGGGATGGACGTCCCTCCCCTTTCCCAGACAGCGCATTTTTTCAATTTTATGCGTCCATCCGAAAATGAGCGGTCGAAAGAGAGATTCGGCTTGAAAAAAATCGTTCGCCGTGCATTGCCCTCAGCGCAAAAACGTGTATAATTATCTACTGATAATATTTTATTTTGCAATAAAAGAAAGATCGGAAAGGGGCACGCGGATGCAGGGAGAGGAGATCATCCGGCTGGAGGGGCTGACGAAGTGGTACGAGAGCGGGCACACGGTGCTCGACCATATCAATCTCACCGTTCGGCGCAATGAATTTTTGACGCTTCTCGGGCCGTCGGGCTGCGGAAAGACAACGACGCTGCGTCTCATCGCGGGCTTCGAGCAGCCGTCGGAGGGACGTATCCTCTTTGACGGGCAGGACATCAGCCATACGCCTCCTCACCAGCGTCGCATCAATACGGTGTTCCAGAAGCACGCGCTCTTCCCTCACATGAACGTATTCGAGAACGTGGCTTTCGGCCTGACGGTGAAAAAGCTGCCGAAGGACGAGATCGAGGACCGCGTCCGGAAGATGCTGGCGCTGGTGAATCTCGAGGATTACGAGAACCGCTCGGTGGATTCACTCTCGGGCGGCCAGCAGCAGCGCGTTGCCATCGTGCGCGCGCTCGTCAATGAGCCGGAGGTGCTGCTGCTCGACGAACCTCTCTCGGCTCTCGACCTGAAGCTCCGCCGCGATATGCAGGTAGAGCTCAAGCGCATCCAGCAGCGGGTCGGCTCGACCTTCATCTATGTGACCCACGACCAGGAGGAAGCGCTCACGATGAGCAATACGGTGGTCGTAATGAACGCGGGACGCATCCAGCAGGTCGGACGACCTGAGGATATCTACAACGAGCCGAGAAATCCCTTCGTGGCGGATTTCATCGGCGAAAGCAATATCCTGCCGGGACGCATGCTCCGCGACGGGCTCGTGCATTTTGCCGACTACGATTTCCCATGCGTGGACAAGGGCATCGGTCAGGACGTGCCCGTGGACGTCGTCGTTCGTCCCGAAGACGTGGCCATCGTCGGCGCCGACGATGGAATGATCCGCGGAACGGTAGAATCTGTCACGTTCATGGGCGTCCATTACGAGATGCGGATCACTGGCGAGGACGGTTTCCTCTGGCTCGTGCAGAGCACGGCCATGACGCCCGCGGGAGCGCCCGTGGGCATGAATATCGGGCCGAACGAGATCCATGTCATGACGAAGGAGGAAGTCTGATGGGGCGGCGTCTGTATGCATACCCGTATCACCTCTGGACGTTCCTCTTCACGGTGGTTCCCTTGGCGCTCATCGTGTACTTCGCGTTCACGGCCCGTGATACCGCCGCCTTTACCCTCGACAACCTGCGGCAGGCTGCACAGCCCGTATACCTTGGCGTGCTTTGGCATTCTGTCTGGCTCGCGGGCGTCTCGACTTTCCTTTGCCTCCTCATCGGCTATCCGATGGCGATGATCCTCGCGAAGAGCCGCGTCCGTTACCGCCGGATGCTGACCATGCTCATCGTCGTGCCCATGTGGATGAATTTTCTCCTGCGGACATACGCGTGGATGACGCTCCTCGAAAAAAACGGAGCCGTCAACGCCTTTCTCGGTTTCCTCGGCCTGCCGGCGCTTCATATCCTCTATACGGACTACGCGGTGCTGCTCGGCATGGTGTACAACTTCCTGCCCTTCATGATCCTGCCGATCTATTCGGTGCTCATGAAGATGGACAAGAGCCTTCTCGAAGCGGCGGAAGACCTCGGCGCGGACGCCTGGACCTCCTTCCGGCGCGTGACCTTTCCGCTGTCGCTGCCGGGGGTCTATGCGGGCACGATCATGGTCTTCATGCCTGCGGTCACGACCTTCGTCATTTCCCGGCTCCTCGGCGGAGGCCAGTACATGCTGGCGGGCAACGTCATCGAGCAGCAGTTCCTCGCCATCGGCAACTGGAATTTCGGCTCGGCTCTTTCGGTGCTGATGATGATCCTGATCTTTCTGAGCATGATCGGCCTTTCCCGATATGACAAAGACAGCGACGGAGGGCTCTTCCTATGATGCGATTTCTTCGCCGCTCCTATGCGATGCTCATTCTCGGCTTCCTGTATCTGCCAATCCTGATCCTGATCGTCTTTTCCTTCAACGCCTCGAAATCCCGGGCGACGTGGGAAGGCTTCACACTTCGCTGGTACGGGGAGCTCATCGAAAGCGAGGCGATCCTCGACGCGCTTTCCAATACGCTTTCCGTGGCAGTGCTTTCCTCGCTGATCGCCACCGTCATCGGGACGCTGGCCGCCTATGCAATCTACCGGGAGATGGGATCCTGGGAGCGCAAACTCTCAATGAACCTGACCTACATACCGCTGTTGAATCCCGATATCGTGACCGGCATCTCGCTGATGCTCCTGTTCATCTTCGCCGGGATGAAGCTCGGCTTCGGCTCGCTTCTCTTGTCGCACGTGATCTTCAACGTGCCTTATGTCATCCTGACCGTCCTGCCGAAGCTCCGGCAGTTCGACCAGCATCTGTACGAAGCGGCCCTCGATCTCGGCGCGAGTCCGGCTTACGCTTTCCGACACATCGTGCTGCCGGAGATCCTGCCCGGCATCGTGACGGGCGCGCTCTTCGCCTTCACGCTTTCGGTGGACGATTTCGTCATCAGCTTCTTCACGACGGGCTCCGGCGTCAACAATCTCTCGATCCTGATCTACTCGATGGCGCGGCGCGGCATCCACCCGACGATCAACGCGCTCTCGACGCTGCTCTTCCTGACCGTCCTTGTGCTGCTTATCGCGGTGAACCTGCGCATGGAAAAGAAAGTGAAGCGCGAAGCGAGGAGATAAATCTGTTGTTCATATTGCCGCCGGTTGCACGGGGGCAAAAAATATGTGGGAGGTAATGAATGAAATGAAGGGTATGAAAAAAGCGTTTTTCATGGTCCTGCTGTGCGGCGTCCTTGCAGCGCTGCTGGCAGGCTGCGGGGGCGGGCAAAAGACCGCGAAACGGGAGCTCAAGGTTTATAACTGGGGCGACTATATCGACCCGGAGATCCTGAAGAGCTTCGAGAAGGAGACGGGCATCCACGTCGTCTATGACACCTTCGCGACCAACGAGGATATGTATGTGAAGGTCAAGGCCGGCGGCAGCGATTATGACGTTGTCATTCCGTCGGACTACATGATCTCGCGCATGATCCGCGACGGGCTCGTCGAAAAGCTTGACTTCTCGAAGATCCCGAACTACGCGAAGATCGACGCGAAGTACAAGAACCTCGATTTCGACCCGAAGGGCGAATATTCCGTGCCGTACATGTGGGGTACCGTGGGCATCGCTTACAACACGAAAATGGTGACGGAACCCGTCGACAGCTGGGGAATCCTCTGGGACAAGAAGTATGAGAAGCAGATTTTCATGCTGGACAGCCCGCGCGACTCCATCGGCATCACGCTGAAGTACCTTGGCTATTCGCTGAACACGGGCAACGAAGAGGAGCTCGCGGCGGCGGGCAAGAAGCTCGTGGAGCAGAAGCCCCTCGTGCTGGCCTATCTCGTGGACGAAGCGAAAGACAAGATGATTGCCGGTGAAGGCGCTCTCGCCGTCGTCTGGTCGGGCGACGCGATGTTCATGATCGAGAAGAACAAGGACCTCGCCTACGCCATCCCAAAGGAAGGAACGAACCTCTGGTTCGACGCGATGGTGATCCTCAAGGGCGCGAAGCACCGGGCCGAAGCGGAGGAATTCATCAACTACATGACGCGGCCGGACATCGCGCTGAAGAACGTCGAATACATCGGCTACGCCTCCCCGATTCCCGAGGTCGCGGCGAAGCTGCCCGAGGACGTGCGGAAGAATATCGCCGCTTATCCAGACGACGCGCTGCTGAAGGACGCGGAGGTCTTCAACGACCTGACGGAAAACATGCCGAAGTATGACAAAGTATGGACCGAGGTCAAGGTCTCCAAGTGATATCTTTTTCCGGCTGTAAAACATACAGGGAAATGTCCGAATAAAAGGGACTGTCCATGAAAACCTGCGTTTCATGGACAGTCCCTTTTTCTGTAATTTTTAGTCCCCTTCAATTCACGGAAACGTCGTCGTAAAGCGTTTTTCGTACCATCGCGTAGGCAATCGCCAGCGGAATCAGGGCGCCGACCCATGCCATCGGGTTCGCGAAACACGCGCCGAGATACCCGAAGCGATCGATCAGGAACACCGCCGCCAACGCGCGCATTACGAGCTCCATGATGCCCGCGAAGGTCGGCATCGCCGTCTGCCCAAGTCCCTGCAATGTGAAGCGGAAGATGAACAGAAGCGACAGCACGATATAGCAAAGGCCGTTCACCGTCAGGAAGGTCCGCCCCATCGCGATGACCTCTGTCTCCCCCGCACCGACGAAGCCCTCGATCACGAAGCCTCCGCACAGGATATTGAATATGGCCGCCAACACGCTGAACGTGCCTGACATCAGGATGCAGGACTTAACTCCTTCGCGAATCCGCGAAAGCCGACGCGCGCCGAAATTTTGCGCCGTGTAGGTCGCCATCGCCATACCGAAGGAAATCATCGGCATGACCGCCACCGCGTCCACGCGCTGCGCCGCCGCGTAGGCGGCAATCGACTGCGGCCCGAGCCCGTTCAGCGCCCCCTGTAAAATAATCGCGCCCAGCGCCACCACCGAGGACTGGAACCCCATGGTATAGCCGATGCGTGCGTGCTCCCAGAGTTCCGCTTTCGTCAGCCGCCAATCCTCCCGCCGAATCCAGAGCACGGAGATTTTTTTTCGGATATAGAAAAAGCAGATCAAATTCGCCAGGACCTGCGACGCCGCCGTCGCGAGCGCCGCCCCCGGCACACCAAGGCCGAAACCGAGAATGAAGATCGGCTCGAAAATGATATTGATGACGAGACCGACGGACAGCATGATCGTCGGAATGCGGCTGTCGCCCAGCGCGCGGATCAGGTTCGTCTGCATCGCGAACAGGCTCATCAACGGCACGCCCGCGCAAATAATCGAGATAAACGCCGCCGCGTCGTCCAATATTTCCGGCGGCGTATCGAGCAACGCCAGTATAGGGCGTATCAATGGCAGCCCGACAAGCGTCAGCCCCGCCGCCATTCCGATGGAAAGCACCACGCAGGCCGCCGCGCTTCTCCGCACGCCTTCCTCGTTTTTCGCGCCGAAGGCCTGCCCCGTCTTGATGGCCAGCCCCGTCGTCATGCCCATCACGAAACCGATCATCAGGAACATCAGGCAACCGGTACACCCCACCGCCGCCAACGCCTTAACGCCGAGGAACCGCCCGACGAGGAACGTATCGACGAACGCGTACATCTGCTGCATCATATTGCCCGCGATCAGCGGCAAGGCAAAAAACAGGATCAACTGCCAGGGTTTGCCCTCGGTCATGTCCTTCGCCATACGTTCCCCTCCCTTCTACGGCTTGCCTGAACCCAATCAGTTCAGCTCATCAAAATCCTGTCATTTTCGTCACGAAAAAGCGCAGCTCTTCGCGCATCACGCAAACGGTATTGTCCAGCGCATACGCCTCCGGCCCGAACCAGATGTAATGGAGCTCGCGCGGTTCCGCATCCGTCCTGTATCCCACCGGGAACGGCAACACCGTGACGCCGTTGTTCTCAAAATTCAGCACCGAACGCTTCATATGGAAAGCCGAGGTCACGAGGATCGGCTGCGAGAAGCCGCGCGTTTTCAAGACTTCGGCCGTGAATTTGGCGTTCTCTCCCGTCGTCCTGCTTTCCGGCTCCAGAATGATTGCCCTGTCAGGTACGCCCAGGCCCAAAAGATCCCGCCGCGCGATTTCCGCCTCCGAAGGGCCGTCCGCAAGCACCTTCCCGCCTGTGAAAAGGATAGGGATGTGCAGTCGATGATATAGCCGAGCCGCCGCGAGCACTCGCGTCGATGAGCCTTCGCTGAGCCCGCCTGCCCCGTCCATATCCGGCGTTCCCTTCGTCGCGCCGCCGCCCAACAGGACGATCACATCGCCCGACGGATTCTCCGGCAACGGATACGCCGTTTCAAGATTGCGCATCAGCATCGCCGAAAGATACGGCGTCGAGATTGCGTAAAAAACCAGCGTCACGACGAAGATCGCCCCGGCGATTTCTTTTTGCCGGCGCCGCCAAAGCTTGACAGCCATCCAGAGGAAAAAGAGCAGGAAAAGCCCAGGCGGCAAGGCAAAGGTCACGCCGAACTTCAAGAAAGATATCACAAAGCCGCCCCCTTCCGCAAGGGAGCGGCCCCATCGCCCGCGCACGAGATGAAACGCCCCGTCGCGCAGTCTGACTTGCTATGTCTCACGATCTATCCGCCTTCTCAACAAAGTATTCATAAGTTTTGCGAAGCCCGTCCTCCAGGGAGACTACCGGCTTCCATCCCAGCCCGCGCCGGGCCCGCGTATTCGCCAGCGACGACTTGTAAATATCCCCCGGCCTCTCCGGCCCGTACTTCGGAATGATCCGCCGCCCCGCGACGTCCGACAGCACGTCCACAAGCTCCCGAAGGCTTGTCTGCGTCTGCGTGCTGAGATTGTAAACCACATTCGCCTGATCCGTCTTCAGCGCCGCCGCGACGCCCGCCGCGATGTCCCCCGCGTAAATGAAATCCCGCGTCTGCTCGCCATCGCCGAAAATCGTGATTTCCTTTCCCTCCGCGACGCTTCGCGCGAAAATACTGATGACGCCGCCCTCGCCGCCGTCGCCCTGGCGCTCGCCGTAGACGTTCGCGAACCGCAGGACTACATAGTCAAGGCCGAATTGTTCATGATAAAGCTCGAGATACCGCTCCGCCGTCACCTTCGACAGCCCATAGAACGACATCGGCGCCAGCTTGTGCGCCTCCTTGATCGGCAGATCGCGCTCCAGCACATCACCGTAAGCCGCCGCCGTCGACGAGAAGATCACGCGCTTCACGCCGCCCTGCCGCGCCGCCTCCAGCACGCGCACGATGCCGAGAATGTTGCTGTCCGCATCCTCCGCAGGCTCCTGCAGCGAATACGAGACCAGCGTCTGTCCCGCCAAATGCACGATCGCGTCGTACTGCCCGGTGGCGATCACGCCCGCGAGCCGCTCGTCGCGGACGTCCATCTCGATCAGCTCCATGTCCGGTTCGAGATTCTCCCGCCGCCCCGAGGTCAGATTGTCCAGCGCCACAGGTTCGTCACCGTGCGCTTTCAAATACCGCATCAAATGCGAGCCGATAAAGCCCGCTCCTCCCGTAACTAGAACCTTCATAAAAACTCCCCGTATTATTCTCCAATAGCTTCCAATTCCACCAAATACCGCCGGACCGCATCCTTCCAGTCCGGCAATCGATGAAACCCGCCCCGGTCCAGCGACGCTTTCGACAGCCGCGAGTTTTTCGGGCGCACCGCCTTCGTCGGATACATGTCCGACGATACCGGCGTCACCTTCGTCCGAAGCCCGCGCTGCTGGATTGCCTCCGCCGCGAGCTCCGCCCACGAGCAGATTCCCTCGTTCGTCGCGTGATAGACGCCGAATTTTTCACTTTCGACCATATCGGCCAGCAGCTCCGCCAGATCCGCCGTATACGTCGGCGAACCGACCTGGTCGTCCACCACCGTCAGCGCGTCCCGCGTCTTCGCGAGTCCGAGGATCGTGCGGATAAAATTCTTGCCATGGACGCCGAACACCCACGAGATCCTCACGATGAAGAACCGTCCCGAAGCCATCGCATCCCGCACGGCAGATTCCCCCGCCAGCTTCGACGCGCCGTACACATTGCAAGGCGAGGTCTCATCATCCGTCTCGTAAAACTTTTCGCCCGTACCGGGAAACACATAATCGGTGCTGATATAGACGAGCTTAGCGCCGATCTCCTCGCACGCCCCGGCAATCGTCCTCGTCGATTCCGCGTTGATCGCATGGCAAAGCTCGCGCTCGTCCTCGGCACGATCTACCGCCGTATAAGCCGCACAGTGAATCACCGCGTCGGGACGCGTCGCCTCGACGAACGCCCGCGCCTTTTCCGGATCGTCCAGCGGCATCTCAGCCCGCGTAGCGCCGACAGTTTCCACGCCGCGCCCGCGAAGCACGCGCACCACGTCGTATCCAAGCTGTCCCGTCACGCCCGTCACAAGAACCTTCATGATATCAACTCCGTTCCTTATCATACCATTTGCGCTGCGCGGACGCAAGGAAAAGGCGACAAAAAAGGAAGCCGCGTCAAATTTCGCGGCTTCCCGTTAACTCTGTGTTATACGATCTTTTCCCCGTGGTACATCTCGCCCTCGATGTCCGGCTTCACGCCGTAGCCGACGGCCCACTCGTATTTGTACTTGAGAGCCTGCGCGTGGATCGCGTCGATACGGTCGATGGTCCGGCGAACTTTTCCCGGCACGCCCGCCACGAGGGAATTCGGAGGAATCACTTCGTTCTGGAGGATCAGCGCCCCCGCCGCGATGATCGAGCCGCGGCCGATTTTCGCGCCATCCAGCACCGTGGCGTTCATGCCGATCAGCACATGATCTTCCACCGTACAGGCATGCACCACCGCACAGTGTCCGATGGTCACATAGTCGCCGATGATGCACGGGAAATCGTCAGCCACGTGCAGACAGGCAAGGTCCTGCACATTCGAGCACTCGCCGACGGAAATGTAATTGACGTCGCCCCGGGCAACCACGCCGGGCCAAAGGCTTGCATATTTCGCGATACGGACGTCGCCGGACAAGAACACCTGCGGAGCGACAAAAGCTTCCTCGTGGATGGAAGGACTCTTCCCTTGGAACTCGCGGCTTGTAAG
>CAMVIO010000010.1 GCA_947167555.1 uncultured Selenomonadales bacterium | reverse complement strand
CGGATGGCCGACGGCACCTTGAACCATGCCTCGCCCGTCGCCAACGCCACCGCAAGGTCTGTCGTGCCGACGCCGGTGGAAAAGCCGTTCACCGCACCGTAAGTGCAGGTGTGGGAGTCCGCGCCGATGGTCAGCATCCCCGGTCCGACGAGCCCCTGCTCCGGCAGGATCACATGCTCGATGCCCGCGTCGTGGCCGACCTCGAAATAATGGACGATTTTCTGTTCCCGCGCGAAGTCCCGCACGATCTTCGTCAGCTCGGCTGTCTTCATATCCTTGTTCGGTGTGAAGTGGTCCGGCACCAGCGCGATCTTCGCCGGGTCGAACACGTCGCCGCCGATTTTCTCAAACTCTTTGATCGCGGGCGGCGCGGTGATATCGTTCGCCAGCACCATATCGAGCTTGCAGGTAATCAACTGCCCCGCCTCGACGGAAGCCAGCCCCGCGTGCTGCGCCAGAATCTTCTCGCTCATATTCATGCCCATAAAATTCCCCCCAAAATCATACCCACAAAGGGCATTCTCAACTTGAAATTTTACGATGAAGCGCGAGTTTTGTCAATTTTTGCGTCTTCATTTCTTGCGCATACAAAACATTCATGCTATAATCCCATCGAAAAGGTGTTTGCCAATAACGGTAGCGGTTGGTCCCTCTGCGGAGGGCGCTGATGCCCTCTAATCACGAAAGAAAGGAGGGCTGCCTATGAGCGTGATTGATTTTTTATCTGTGGCGAGTTTCACTGTCGCAGTTTTTTCGCTCGGCTATATGATGGGTTCTACCCACAAAAATCAGAAATGACCGCCCCAGTCCCCAAACTGAACGGTCATTCTGATTCGTCTCTATGGGGCTGACCGTTTACCGGCAGCACCTTTTCTTTGTGTTTATTATATCCTTCTTTTACGATTTCGTCAATGAATACTTGTTCCTCCACGTCTTCCCGGTTATTCGCTTTCCTTTTCCCGCGGCAGCGCCAGCTTCAGCGCGTCGCCGATAGTCGCCGCAGGCAGCAGTTTGATGCCTGTCTTCGTGCCCTTCAGCGCGCGGGCGTTTTTCTCCGGCAGCACGGCGGCCTCAAAGCCGAGCCTTGCCGCCTCGCGGAGCCTTGTCTCCGCCTGCCCCACCGCGCGCACCTCGCCAGACAAGCCGACCTCGCCGAAAATGATCGTCTTCGGACGCGGACGGCGATTTGCGAAGCTCGACGCCATTGCCACGCAAAGGCCGAGATCAGCGGCGGGCTCGTCGATGCGGATGCCGCCCGCCGCCTTGACATAGACGTCGGAATTTCCCAGCGGCAGCCGCACGCGTTTTTCCAGCACCGCGAGGAGCAACTGGAGCCGTTTCAAATCCACCGCGTCGGAAGTACGGCGCGGCGGCACATAGGGTGTCTGCGCGACAAGCGCCTGCACCTCGACCAAGAGCGGCCTCGTCCCCTCTACCGTCGGAATGACCGCCGTGCCGGAATCCGCCTCCCGCTCCGAAAGGAAAAACTTCGAGATGTCCGGCACATCGCAAAGCCCCGTGTCCCGCATCTCGAACAAACCAATCTCGTTCGTGCTGCCGAAGCGGTTCTTGATGGCGCGGAGCACCCGATAACCCGCGTTCTTCTCGCCTTCGAAGAAAAGCACCGTATCCACGATATGCTCCAGGACGCGAGGCCCCGCGAGGCTGCCGTCCTTCGTGACGTGACCGATGACGAAGGCCGCGATGCCACCCGCCTTCGCGATGCGCAAGAGCTCGACGCTGGACTCCCGCACCTGGCTCACGCTGCCCGGCGCGCTTTCCAGCTCCGGCCGGAAAATCGTCTGGATCGAGTCGATAACGAGTAGCTCCGGTTTTATTTTTTCGATATGCAGGGAAATCGTGTCGAGATTCGTTTCGCTGACGACGAAAAGCCCGTCGGCCACCGCGTCGAGACGGTCGGCGCGCATACGAATCTGTCGCGTCGATTCCTCGCCCGTCACATAGAGCACCCGCCGCCCGAGCCGCGCCACGTCGGCGGATACACGAAGCGTCAGGCTCGACTTGCCCACGCCGGGATCGCCGACGATCAGCACCATCGAGCCGGGAATCACGCCGCCGCCCAGCACCCGATCCAATTCCTCCGAGCCCGTCGGAAAACGAGGCAAATCCTCCGTCTCCACTTCACCGATCAGCCGGGGCGGCACGGTATCGGACAGCCCAAGCCGAAGCCCCTTCCCCGTGCTCTCCGGGGCTACGACCTCCTCGACCATCGTGTTCCAAGCCCCGCAGCCGGGGCACTTCCCCAGCCACTTCGCCGATTCCGCCCCGCAGGACTGGCAAACATAAACCGTCTTCCGCTTCTTCCCCGCCATCGAAATTCTCCTTTTCAAATCATCTTTTCTATTTTCGCAGAAAAATGACGCATTGTCCACTGTCGGCAACGCGTTTTCCGTGATTCGTGCAATATATTGTTTTTTTCGTGCAAATCATATACAATAACATCATAAAAACAAGGAGATGATACTATGGCATCTGCAACGACCAACATCAGCATCCGCATGGATCGCGAGCTGAAAGAACGCGCCGACGAATTTTTCAGCGAAATCGGTATGAGCATGACGACAGCATTCAACGTATTCATCCGCCAAACCCTGCGCGAAGGGCGCATCCCTTTCCATATCTCCGTCGACCGCCCCAACGAGGAAACCATCGCCGCCATGCTGGAAAGCGAACGCATCGCACGCGATCCTTCTGTGAAGGGTTATACGGATTTGGACGAATTTTTCGAGGATCTTAAACATGGCGAAGACTAAATACATTTTAAAATCAACGGCTGAATTCCGCAAAAACTACCGCACGATGGAAAAACGCGGCCTGCCTATGCAATTATTGGACGAGGCAATTAAGAAATTAGTGATGGGAGAGCACCTACCGCCAACAGACAAAGACCACGCGCTCAAAGGCAAATGGAAAAACTTTCGTGAATGCCACATCCAGCCCGATTGGTTGTTAGTCTATCAAATCATTAAAGACACATTGGTATTGACTCTATCGCGCACCGGCACGCACAGCGACATCTTCGGAAACGAATAAAGATTACCATACATAAAATACTTTGATGCACATGCATCAAGCGAAAATACCTGCAACACAACGGTTCCCAAATTGGCACAAAAAAACCTTTCGGTGAGTATCAATCCTCTCCGAAAGGCTTTTTTACGCTCTTCTCAATTGTAATAAAACGGCAGTAAACCAGCTCCCACTTTCCCGTCATTTGCCGCATTTTGCCCCACTATGCCTCGTTATGCGGGCGGCTCCCATGATTGCCTGAAACACGCCGCCGCATCCTCGGCGATCCGGACTCACTGGCTGATGTCGTTCAGGCGATCGTATCTGACGCCCTCATCGCTGTATGCAAGCCAGTGGGACTCCTCGTCCCATACAAAGAGATATTCCTGCCAGCGGGGGTTCTCCCTGCGATCCTTGCTGACCAAGGCCAGGACGAGATTGCCGTCCTGCAGCGCCGCGAAAACGGGAACGGAGGGAAACTCGCTGCGATAGTTCTGGCTGTCCGCATAGGTCACATACGCTTTGTTGTAGGAAGAATAGCCTTTGAGCCATGCACGTTCGAAGGAGCTCATCGCAAAGAACAAATCGTTGGTGGCTGTATTCTTGAACACCTTGAAAACGTAGCCGCCGTCAACGGTCGGAAAATATTCGTCGGCAATCCTCTTGTCTTTCAGCTTGACAAGGAGATGATATTTTTTGTCGTTTCCCTCATTGCGGAGCTTGCGGATCTGGATGACAAGCTTTCCCTCATTGATGGTAAAATCCTTGCTGACCGCCTCGTCCTGGGCCAAATCATGCATGCCCAGCGTCTCCTCGTAAATCTTCTGGAAATGCCCCTCCCCGGCGAAACAGGTCGCCGCCATCATCATGACGCCGACAATGCACATCACGGCAAAGATCATTTTGCGTTTCATAAGTTATTTCCTCCTTTTGATCTTGAACTTGTAATGCAAACTTAAAAATTGGCGTTCATGGACATATGCTCACGGCTGCTGTCACTTCTTCGCTGTTCAGCTTGCTCATTTCCGGCACAGCCGACGAAAGCATATTGCATCACACAGCAGCCGTTATTATCCCATGCCTTCCAACCGCTCCGCGATACTTTTCCCCGCCAGGGCTTCCAGCAGCTCCATGTCCCCCTCCTTTCGCGCCGACAGGCCGTCGAGCTCCTCGGCGACCGCGTCCAATACCCGATCCACGGCTCGATAGACTTTCGGTCTTTCCTCCTCCGCCACATCCTGACAGTAAAAGGACAAGCGGCCTGTGCAGGCGTCTTTTCCTTTTGTGAGGCCAAAATAAACGCGCTGCCTGTCCGCGTCGAAATTGCCGAAGGCGGCGATCTGTCCCAATGCGTCGGCCATGATCTCGTCCAGCGCATGATTTTGCATATCGTCGAAGAGCCGGAGCGTCTCATAGTGGGCGCATTCGTGGCGCAGGCGCAGACGATGGGATCGTATCAGCCAATCCTCTTCGGAAAGCCCCATCGCTTCGGCGGGAATGTTGCTGTACGGCGCATAGTTCAGCAGCAGCACGCGATGGCGATGAATCGGCTTCGCCCGTGTCTGTATCGTGAATGCGTTCACCGTCGGCGGATACGCCTGCGGCTTTTTTCGCCCGTTCAACAGCGCGTCCATAACCCGGAAATCCGAATGGCTTTGCGTGGCGATGACCGGGAGCCGCCCGCCCAGGCTCTCGGCAAAGGAGATTTTCAGCGCGCCGATATTTTCCCATGGGAAATCGGCAGCCGGAAGCCCCAATTCCCCCGACAGGAACTTCTGCACGCCTTTCCCTTCAGCCTCCTGCCAGGACGCCACGAACGGTTCATCCGCCAAAGGCAGCTTTGGCAATCTTTCGGGGATTTCAAAGCGACGCTTCAGATAATCCTCGGCGGATTGGTATTCCGGCTCAAAAAAACCGGTCATTTCCATAAAGCTTTTTCCCCTTTCAAATCAGCAAGAGCAAGAATCTTCCGCCGGCACCCCTTCCATTTGCTTCAGGTCGTACAAAAGCCCCGTCAACGCCCGCTTCGCAATCGCGAGGGGGCAATCCGGCGAACAAACCGCGCAATGCCCGCAGGCATCCTCCACCGCGTCCAATGCCTTCTTCACTTTTTCCGACTGCATCATAAGATTCCCTCCCATTTCTTACGACTACACTATTCTCCCCATATTGACATCATAACAAAACAAAACCCAAAAGTAAATAAAACCCTACTGGCTCCTTATCTTTCCCAATGCTCGATAATATACTTCCCCCCGCTTTTCTTCACTATGCCGAGTGCGCGGGCGCGTTCCTCGTTTTTATTGCCGACGCCCAAGAGCAATATCTCGTCTCCCCGTTTCCGCGCGAAAACCTCAACGGCAGTGTCGCCTACCTTGGTTTTAAATAGCGATTCCCTGTCACTTATAGCCCCGTTTGCTTTCGCCGCCGTCCCCACGTCCGCGTTCATCCGTGCAACTGCCAGCCGCACGCCGTCCTCCGCAGCGTTCCTGACCGCGTCCCTCGCCAAAAATCGCCGTGCCGACAGCATATGATTCCTGCTGGTTGCGTACATCGTCGCGGAAACGATCATCAAGATACCGAGCGCACACAATCCAAAAACCGAAGCCATGCCTCGTTCTCCGCGCAAGATCCCGTTCATCATGGCGTCTTCCCTTTCAATGTGACCATCGTTTCCAGCGCATAGGATTGATCGGTCAACAGATTTTTTCCCGCAATGCGCACAAAAACGGTCTGCGTGCCGACCTCCACATGAAAGTCTTCCATGGCAATTTTTCCCAACGTACTCTGCCCGGTCAACGGCTGATCGCCGAGACGGATACGGGGCACCGCCTCATTCGTCCGCTCATATTCGACCCATTTGAGAGGAGCGCCTATTTCGCGGCAATGAATCAAAAGACGATTGCCTTCCATTTTCGCTTCCTCTGCGTATCGAAGATCCGTCACGATCCGCTCCATCGCGTAGCCCACTTGCTCCTGAAGCGCCCAATCGCTCATCAAAAAAAGGTACGCGCGAACACCGAACACGAACGCCGTACCAAGCGCGACGAGGAGAATCGCGATAAGCGGCATCGAAGCAATCAGCTCCAAAAAGGCCGCGCCCTTTTCCCTCTTACGTCGATTGTCACTCATGATAAGCCACGAGCTTTCGATACGTTCCTTCCCGCGCCCGTCCCCCTATCTGCCATCGGACGCGGGTCTCTATCGAAGCGAGAGCGTTTGTTTCCGGATGCTGCGAAACCGAGGATGAGATTTCAAATCGCGTGCCGTTCCGTTCCAAGGCCGCCTTTTCCTGCCCACGCCAGGAAATCGTCCCGTGCGCGCGAAGATACGACGCCGACTGTCCTTCGATCCACGCATTCTGCTCCTGCGCGAGATACGCCGCCGTAATCTCCGCCCCCGCCACGGCACGGCTCTCCGCCAAAGCACGGTACGCAACGGTCAAAGCGCCGCAGCCGAGCACCAGGAAGGAAAGGACGAGGGCCTCCAGGAGGAAGAATCCCCTCTGATTATTCCTTCGGCGGCGTAAGCGAGACCCGCACCCGCCCCACAGTGTCAACAATGACATATCGTTCCTCTTTTCCCAACCGCAACGTGATTGTCAGCGGCTGCGCGTTTCCCGTCCTGCGAAAATCCACTTTGCCGCTGCAAATCAGCTTAACGTCTTTCGGCAACGGATGCCAAAAAACATCCTTCCCGCTCTCGCGCGTCCCATATCCGTCCGCGTTCAGCTCGAATTTCGGCTGCGCCTCTTCCCCCACTTCTGAAAAATCCTTGTGCATCGACTGCAGTGTAATCACTGTTTCCCGATAGCGCATAAGCTCTGTGGCGAGCTGCGCCGCTTCGCCGTCAAGCCTGAGCGCGGCCCCGACCCTCCACAGTCTCGGCACGGCAAACGCCGCGAAAAGGGAAACGATCAGCAGCGCAATCAACAGGCCTGTCAGCCCCTCGCCTCGATCATCCCAAACAAAACGTCTCATAATCCGCAAGCAACCGGCATCCGAAGAAAAAAGCCGTCCAAATCCCGAAAGCAATAAAAGGGCCGAACACCATCGCTTCCTTTCTTTTCCGACGCCCCGACACGAGCAGGAAAATCGCCGCCAGGCCGCCGAACCAAGAGGCAATCACCAGCGCGAGAAGCGCGCCCTGCCATCCGAGCCAAAGCCCGCCCGCCGCCGCCAGCTTCACGTCGCCGCCGCCCATCCCGCCGTTCGTCAAAACGGCCAACGCCAGAAACGGAGCGCCCCCAGCGAAAGCTCCGAGCAAAAGATCGGGGACGTTCATAATCCCATGAAAATGGAAGCAAACCGCAAAAAGCGCCATCGGAAACGTCAGCCGATCGAAAATCAGTCCGTGATAATAATCAAATACGGCCGCCGTCCAAAGGAAAGCGGTCAGCACGAGCCCTTCCAAGAGCCGACCGTTTTCCCGGCACAGAAAAACACATAAAAAAAAGAGCGGAACGCCGCCCGCCAGAAGCACGCGGCGATGACGGAGAAAAAGCGCGCCCGTCAGCGTCAGTTCTTCATCCATCATTTATTCCTTCCGCCAAAAATCATTGAGTTTTTTTCCTTCACAGGTCGCCTGTATCCCGTCTTTTGCATCCGAAATAAGAGCATAAGACGTCGCCGTAACTTTTAGGGAGGTGCCGTCCTTGAGACGGCATTCCCCTTTCGGCGGTTTCACATTGGCGATATCGAGCACATAATTTCCCAAGTCCTCGATTTTCGTCGGATCCGTCCCCTTTTCTGTCTGATACATCACGACGGCGGCGTTCAGCACCTGAAGATCCGACTGTATCCGCGCCGTGTTTGCCAGCGCCACCGCGTTCGTGAATCGCGGCACGGCAACCGCCGCCAACACGCCGACAATGCTGATGACGATCAGCATCTCCAGCAGCGTGAATCCCCGCTGATTTGTCAAAATCCCTTTCAACGTCTTTCCCTCCTGTTTACATAAATGCCGTCATGCTGTCCAAAAGAGGCAGCACTGTCGAGAAAATGATGAATCCCACGACACTGCCAAGAATCAGCAGCGCAACGGGCGGCAACAATACGCGGATTCGCTCCGCGCGGGTATCCATATCGAGGCGGCAATAAGAGGCAATCTTCGCAAGCATCGCCTCCAATTCTCCCGCCGCTTCGCCTGTCGCCAAAAGCTCCAGATGCATCGGCGAGAAAATCTCGCTTTGCCGCAGTGCCTGTGAAAGCGGATAGCCCTTTTGTACCTCGGAATGCGCCCGGCGAAGTCCCTGCCGGAGAAACGCGTTTTCCGTGACTCCCTGCACGATCGCAAGCGCCTGATCGATGACCAGCCCGCTGGAGAGCAGCACGGAAAACGTATCCGCAAGACTTGTCCGTTCGGCGGAAAGAATCAGATTTCCCAAAACCGGGCAATGAATCAGCCCCCGATCGACACGGACTCGAAACGCTTCCTTTCGATACATCCGTATTGCACAAACCACCAACACAACAACCGCAAGCAAAAGCCAAAGACCATACATACTCAGGAAATCATAGGTTTCCAGCAAGAGCCGCGTCGGAAGCGGAAGCTCAATCGAGAGGGTCTGGAACATCGACACGAACACAGGAAACACGAACATCATCAAAAAGCCAGCGGCCATCGCCACCGCAGCTGCCAAAACACACGGATACATCATCAGTGTCAAAAGCTTTTCCCGTGCCGCGTATTCCGACTCCAACGAATCCGCCAGCCTCTCCAGCAGGATATCGAGGCTGCCGCTCCTTTCGCCCGCGTCGACAAGAGCCGTAATCCTCGGAGTGAAAACCTGCGGCCATCGCCCCATCGCTTCGGACAACCGCTCGCCGTCGGACACCGCGCGATAAAGGCCTTTCAGGATTCTCTCTCCCGCGCCCTTCGTCTCTTGCTCCGAGAGCACGCGAAGCGCTTCTCCTATCGTTACACCCGCCGAAAGCATTACCGCAAGGCGGCGACAAAGCAGCACGGGAAACCGGCGATCCGGTCTCTTCTCCAATCGCCATGCCATTCGCGCGGGCCGAAGCCGCACTACGAAAAGTCCTCCGTCGGAGAGGCGTTTCGCGGCTTCCCGCTTCGAGGTCGCCCGAAGCCTTCCCCGACTCATGCGCCCTGCCGCGTCGCGCGCCTTATAGTCGTATTCGGTCATTGCATTCGCGCTCATCGCGTTTTCTCAAACCGTCGCGCCGTTTCCGCGTCGATTTTCTTCGCCGCCCGCAAACGCTCAATGTCCTGTCCCATCGTCTGCATCCCGCAGGATGCGCCGGACATGATGCAGGAGGCCAATTGCTCAGACTTGCCTGCGCGGATCAGATGACGAACCGCGTCCGTCGCGACAAGCACCTCCGACGCCAGGACGCGCCCGCCGCCGATTGCCGCAAAAAGCTCCTGCGAAATCATCGCCTCCAGGACGGCGGCAAGCTGGGCGCGAATCTCCTGCTGCTGCGCCGCCGGGAAAAAGCTCTCGATCCGATGCACGGCCTCGGCAGCGGAACGCGTATGAAGGCTCGCCAATACAAGCTGTCCCGTTTCCGCCGCGCTGAGAGCCGCCTGCACCGCTTCCGCGTCGCGCAGCTCGCCCACCAGCAGAATATCGGGGTCTTCCCGGAGCGCGCTCCGGATTGCGCCGCCGAAAGACGCGAAATGCGTGCCGATCTCCCGCTGGCTGATCAGGCTTTTCCCCGATTCGTAAACGTATTCAATCGGGTCCTCCAGCGTAATGATATGCACCGCGCGTTGCCGGGAAATTTCGCTGAGAAACGCCGCCAGCGTCGTCGTCTTCCCCGCGCCCGTTTTGCCCGAGACGAGAACCAGTCCTGAGTGAAGCGACAAAAGCCGCCGAAAGACAGGCGGGACGCCCAGCGAATCCAGCGCCGGAATACGTTCCGGTACCAGCCGTACCGAAAGCGCCGTCCCTCCCCGCACCGCAAATCCGTGAACGCGCAGGCGCAAACGGAAATCCGTTTCTTCCCGCGCGAAATCTATCTCTCGCAGCGTCCGGAACCGTTCCCTCTGCTCCGCCGTCATCCACGACGAAAGGAGCGATGAGATTTCCCGTTCCGTCAGCGCGTTCTCTGCTTCCGCAAATTGCGTCAAAGTACCGTTCACCCGAAAAAAGGGCGGCGCGTCCGGCGCGAAATGGATGTCAGAAGCGTTCGCCGAAGCCGCTCGGCTGAGAAGCCCATGCCACGCCTGTTCGTCAAAGCCCTCCATAAACTACTCTCCTGACCTCAGCGAGGGACGTTTGCCCCGCCGCCGCTTTTTGGATTCCGTCCTCAGCCAGCGAAACCATACCCGCCTGTTTCGCAAGCGCGTCCATATCGTCGCTCCCCTTCGTTATTGCGCGCTGGATCGAGCCATCCACCGGAAGGAGCTCGTGGATCGCCATACGCCCCTGATAGCCGCTGCCATGACACGCTTCGCAGCCTCGCGCCCGGAAGAAACGCCGTTTTTCGTATCCGTGCGCCGCGAGAAACCGCGCTTCCTCCTCCGCGTCATATTCCTCCCTGCACGTGGGGCAAAGGCGCCGCACCAGACGCTGCGCCATAATGCCGAGCAAGGACGCCGCCAAAAGATACGGCTTCACGCCCATATCGAGCATACGGAAAATCGCACCCGTCGCGCTTCCCGTATGCAGTGTCGAGAACAGCAGCCGTCCCGTCATCGCCGCGCGAACCGCGATCTCCGCCGTTTCCTCGTCGCGAATCTCCCCGACCATGCCGACGTCGAAATCCTGCCGCATCAGCGAACGCACGCCCCGAGCAAAGGTCATTTTCGTCTCGGTATTCACTTGAATCTGATTGACGCCGGGCAAGAAATACTCGACGGGGTCCTCGATCGTCACAATGTTTTTCTCAGCCGAATTCAACTCATTCAGCGCGGCGTACAAAGTCGTGGTTTTTCCCGAATTCACGGGGCCTACGTTAAGCAACAGCCCTGACGGACGATACATCCATTCTTCAAACAACCGGCGATTTTTCGGCGAGAATCCGAGTTCGTCCAACTGCAGAAGCCTTCTCGCTCCGCTCAAGAGCCTGAGCACCGCCGTCTCGCCTAAAAGCACCGGCATCGTCGAGACGCGAATATCGACTGCGTTTTCCCCTTCCCCGAAGGCAATGCGCCCGTCCTGGGGCAATCGCCGCTCCGTCGTGTCCAGCTTCGCCATGATCTTGAGCCGCGAAATCAAAACGTCTTTCAGCCGGAGCGGCAACCCGCCGTACATATCGCGGAGCACGCCGTCAATCCGGTATCGGACGCGCAATCGGTCCTTCATCGGCTCGATATGGATATCGCTGGCGTTCTGCAAAATGGCTTCGTGAATGATCTTGTCCGCCAGCGCTACCACCGGCGCCGCTTTCACCGATGGGAGCGCTGCCTCCATGCCGCGCCCGTTCTGCGGCAAACCGCGCACCGCCTGTTCCGCCAGAGCAGCGACGTCTTTTTTCTCAATCCTTTCCATCAGAGCACCAATGTCGCGATAGACGCCGCCGCGTTCACGCCCGCACGGGCGTCGCCGGACGTCTTCGAAAATGTATAAGCGTAGCGATTGTCGCCGTAATAGACCAGTTCATAATGCTTGCCCGCGCCGTTGATAATAAACCCGAATTTTTGCAGACGGTTCCTGACGGAGGCGTCCATCGTCACATAGCCGCGCAGGATGGCCTTCAGTTCCTTTTCCCTTTTCTTTTGCACGTCCCCGTTGCCGTTCGCCGCCAGCACGGACTCCACGACGTCCCGCCTCCGGCTTCCCCGTTTCAGGGAAGCTACTGTGTCATTCAAAACCGAAAGTACGATTTCTTTCCGCTCGCCGGTATAAAAATCCTTTTCCTCCCCTGGCTCGATGAACTGTTCTCCCTCGTACTCGACCCTCGGAGGCTGGGCATGATCCGCGACATACTGCTGGAGCTTGTCGTATTCCTCCTTCAGTACGTCGTATCGGGCCTGCAAATGCTTATGCTCATTTTCCAGACTGGCGTTCCGCTGCCGCTCGATGGAGAGTTCCTTTTCCAAAGCTGCCGCATCCTTCCTCATGCGCGACCTCCATTTTCCTTTTCCGACAGCGCCGCCAAAAGCGCCTGTTCCATCACGCTCTCGTCCGGCTGAACGCCCGTCCAGAGCGACAGGGCTTCCGCGCCCTGCCCGACCAGCATCGCCACACCGTTCGTCACGCGGTGGCCTTGCGCCTTTGCCTCGCGCAGGAATCGCGTACAGCCCGGCGTGTAAATGATATCGTAAACAAAAATTTCCTTTTGAACGCGGTTCCAGTCCACCGGCGGCATTTCCCCCGTTTTCGGCGTCATGCCGAGGGGCGTCGTGTTCACGAGAATATCCGACGACGCCAGCGCTCCCGCAAAAGCGTCGCCGTCCCACGAAAGGATTTCAACATCCGCCGCAAAATCCGTCAGCGCTTCCCGTGCTTTTGCCGCGTTTCGCACGCCAACGACAATACCGGCCGCGCCTTCACGGATCAATCCCCAAAGCACCGCCCGCGCCGCACCGCCCGCGCCGAGAACGACCGCCCGTTTCCCCTTCACAGTCACGCCCTGACGCGAAAGGCCGCGCAAAAATCCGGTCACGTCGGTATTGTGCCCCAAGAGCCGCCCGTTTTCATTGACGACGGTATTGACCGCGCCGATCCGCCGCGCGTCCTCGTCCACCTCGTCGAGCAACGCCATGACGGCGGACTTGTGCGGAATCGTCACATTGAAGCCCCGAAAGCCGAGGCTGCGGAGCCCTTCCACCGCAGCCGGAAGCGTCTCCGGACGCACGGGCATCGCGATATACGCGTAGTCCAGCCCCGCCGCGCGGATGGCTGCCGCCTGCATCGCAGGCGAAAGCGAATGGGCAATCGGCCAGCCGATGACGCCGAGATTCTTCGTCGTGCCGGAAACGCCAATCATAAAAAACTCTCCTTACCCTTATTCAGTGATTCCTAAATCATTCCGCAGCTGCACCGCTTCGCCGATATGCTTCGCGTCTATATTCTCCGCGCCGTCCAGATCGGCGATAGTCCGCGCCACCTTAATGATACGGTCATAGGAGCGCGCCGAAAGGCTCATTTTCCTGAACGCCATTTCCAACAGATTTTGCGCCGCGTTGTCCAGCGGGCACTGCTCCTTCAACATCGCGTGATTCATCTGGGAATTGGTGAAAATGCCGAAGGGCTGCAGACGCTCCATTTGGCGTTTTCTCGCGGCGGACACCCGTTCCCGGATCGACGCGGAGCTCTCGGCCTTCTGCCGGGAACTGAGGTCCTTATATGCCACCTGCGCCACCCGGATATGGATGTCGATCCGGTCCAGGAGAGGACCTGAAATCTTCCTCGTATATCTTTTAATCTCCGTAGGCGTACATGTGCAGACATGGCTGATGTCCTCGGAGAACCGATTGCCGCAGGGGCAAGGATTCATCGCGGCCACAAGAATGAAATCCGCCGGGAACGTCAGTGTGGCGTTCACGCGGGAAATCGTCACCTGCCTGTCCTCCAGCGGCTGACGCAAAACCTCCAGCGTCGTCTTGCTGAATTCCGGCAATTCGTCCAAAAATAACACCCCATGCTGCGCCAACGTGACCTCGCCGGGGCGCGGGAACGTGCCGCCTCCAATCAATGCCGTCGTAGATGTGGTGTGATGTGGGCTACGGAACGGACGCTTTCGTATCAGTCCGCCGCCGGACGGGAGCAATCCCGCGATACTGTATATTTTTGTGACCTCCAGCGCTTCCTGCTGCGTGAGGTCCGGTAAAATCGAATTTATGCGGCGCGCCAGCATCGTCTTTCCCGAACCGGGCGAACCGCTCATCAGCACATTATGGCCTCCGGCGGCGGCAATCTCCAAAGCGCGTTTCGCCAGGAACTGCCCCTGTACGTCGGCAAAATCGTCGGCGAAAAGGGGCGACTCGTCCATCGTTTCCCCATTCGCCTGTACGGGAACAAGCTCCCCGTTTCCCAGAAAGAAATCAACCAATTCCCGCAAGCTGTCAACGGCGTATACCGTCAGGCCGTCGACCAACAGCGCCTCGTTGGCGTTGTGCCGTGAAGTGAAGATTTCCCTGATGCCGACTTCCTTCGCCTTCACCGCCATCGGCAGGATCCCATTCACGCCGCGAAGCTCCCCTTCCAAAGAAAGCTCGGCGGCAAACAGACGATTTTCCAGCGCATTCTGCGGAATCAGTGCATAGGACGCCAAAAGCCCCAACGCGATTGGAAGATCAAGTCCCGGATTATCCTTTCGCAGATTGGCGGGCGCCAGATTGACCGTCACCTTTTCCGGTCTCAGCTTCAGCCCGGAGTTCTTGATGGCGGTGCGGACACGTTCTTTCGCTTCCTTCACGGAAGCGTCCGGCAGCCCCACGATTTCAAAGCCCGGCAACCCGTTGGCGGAATCCACCTCCACGTCGATGATCACACCGTCCACGCCCAACGTGGTCGCCCCCTGCGATTTCGCGAACAATGCGCCGCCCCCTTCCAATCACAAACTGCTGTTATTATAACGCAATTGTTCAAATTTTGCCAACAGGCAAAATATTCTTTTCCATGCAAATCATTCCCGTTTCTTTTATGTTATTTTAATCTTGCGCTCAGCGTCTTCCAATCTTCCTGCGATATGATACAGCCAAAAGAAAGGGGCTGATTCAGATGACAGGGAAAAAGAATTTATTTGCGCTGAGGGGGCATAAGAAGCTCGCCGGAGCCGTCGCCCTTTTCGCCGTGTGCGGCTTAACCGCCGGCTGCGACGATTACGCCCACCATCACCCCCATCCTCATCCTCGCCCTCCGCACGAAGATCGGCATGAGGACCATCACGGCCATCGCCCGCCCCCGAGAGACGATGCGCACCACGGCAACCGTCACAGAGACGGACAAAACGGCCATCGTCCTCCACCGAAAGATGGGAATCATCATCAGCGACCAGACAGCGGGCACCATCGCCATGAGCGCAGGAGACACGCTTCCCTGGTGGGCGCTTATTACGCCCGCGCCCTGAACGACGCTGTGGCGCCAAAAGGGACTACGATTCCCCTGAACGTCGTGCAGAAAGAGGACGAGTCCCTGCATCTCGTCGACCCCACCGGCAAGCAGTACCCCATCCAGTTCGACGCGGAGACGGGCACGGGCAACATCGCGGGCGGCAGCCTCTCCCTGCGCGAGGACGGCCTCTTCGTTTACAAGGACGCAAAAGGCGGCGTCTGGCTCGTGGAACGGCAATAGATAAAAACAACAAACATCAGCTTCAACAAAAAGCCCAGAGGCAACAAATACCTCTGGGCTTCAGTTTATTATTTGAATCATTCAATTCGAGAGCAGTATCAACGTCTATCGGGCAGGGGCTGCTTTGCGGCGTATTCCAGCAGCGGCACGAGGTCGAAGACGCAGGTATTCGCCGCGTCGCCTTCGGCCTGGATACTCAGACGCTCTTTGGATGCGTATGTCACATAGAGAAAATAGCCGCGGCGATGGACATTGTTTTTCTTGTAGTAACCATTGTATTCGATGATCCCCTGCTCCTCCAGGAGCTCCGCCAGTCCGGCGACATATTCCTCGCTGACTTCCTCGTTGAAATCCATGGCGACATAGGAGTCGCCCATGATGCGGAAGCTCATTCTGTACTTTCCGTCCCGCCGCTCGATCTCCCAACTGTAATACCCGCTCTGCCATTCGAGGGGCAGCCCGTAGGAGCCGCCATTGTTGTTGAAGACGAGGGAAAATTCCTTGATTTCCTTTGACTGGATCGTTTTCGGCGCGTCCTTGGAAAGGTCCCGTATCTCCAGTTCCTTCGCCAGCATGTCCTCGCGCACGAAACGGTACCGGTGCGGATCGCCGTCGAAAAGCATCTCCGACGCTTCCAGGCTGCCGTCGTCGCGTACGCGTATCTCAGTCATCATACCGAAATCATGCAAATCCTTATTCGGGTTTACCAGATACGTCATATCCCCTTCAGTCTTCACGCGGAACCTGCACGTTTCCGACCATCCGCCGCAGGTGATGGTGAACTGGTTCCCGGAAATATCCAGCGTCGTCCTGCCGTTCACATCCACCCAATGACCCTGGAGTTCCTTTGGGCTCCCCGCGCCGCTAGCGCACCCGAGAGTGACAAGCATCAGCGCCGCCAACAGCGCAACAAGATATCCCATACGTTTCATCGCTCCCTTTTGCATCCGTCTCCCTCTCCTCTTTTCTGATTTCCTTGTAATGATTCGCCGCAAATCCCATGATTCCTGCATCGTGCCCTAAAAACAAAAATTTGGTCAAAAAGTCGAAAATTCTATTTGACTTTTTGACCTTTTATTGTATAATGGAACCAGAAAAGAGAAAACGCGGCGAACGTGGGACACGGACGCCGATTTAATGAAGGAGGGAATCATCATGGGAGCTGAAAAATATACGCAGAAAACCCTGGAGGCCTTGCAGACGGCGCAGCAGACCGCCGCGCTCCATTACCATCAGGAAATCACGTCGGTCCATCTTTTGCTGGCGCTGGTCAAGGAGCCGGAAGGACTTCTCGCGACGATCTTCGAGGAGGCGAAGACTGACCTCGGAATGCTTCGGGCGCGACTCGAGCAGCTGCTTCGGAAAATCCCCAGCGTAAAAGGTCAGGACCGTCTGACGATGGGCGTCGACATGGCGCGGGTCATGGCGAAGGCCGAGGCCGAAGCGGCGCGCATGAAGGACGACTTCGTATCGACGGAGCACCTTCTGATTGGCGTCATCAGCGACGGCAGCGACGAGGTCAAAGCAGCCTGCCGCGAATTCGGCTTGACGAAAGGCAAGGTTGAGGACTCAATCAAGAAGAACCGCAAGCAGAACGTCACCAGCGACCACCCCGAGGACGGCTACAAATCCCTCGAAAAATACGGGCGCGACCTGACGGCGGCAGCGCGGGCCGGAAAACTTGACCCGGTCATCGGGCGCGACGAAGAGATTCGGCGCACAATCGAGATCCTGTCGCGGCGCACGAAAAACAATCCGGTGCTGATCGGCGAACCGGGCGTCGGCAAGACCGCCATCGTCGAGGGCTTGGCGCGGCGCATCGTCGCGGGGGACGTGCCGGAATCGCTGAAGCACAAGACGCTGTACTCCCTCGACCTCGGCGCGTTGGTCGCAGGCGCGAAGTTCCGCGGCGAGTTCGAGGAACGGCTGAAAGCCGTACTGAACGAAATCGCTAAGTCCGAAGGACAAATCCTGCTCTTCATCGACGAAGTGCATACGGTCGTTGGCGCGGGCGCGGCCGAGGGCGCAATGGACGCGGGCAACCTCCTGAAGCCGATGCTGGCCCGCGGCGAGCTTCGCTGCATTGGCGCGACGACACTGAACGAGTACCGCAAGTACATCGAGAAAGACACGGCTCTGGAGCGCCGGTTCCAGCCCGTCATGGTCGGCGAGCCAACCGTGGAGGACACGCTTTCGATCCTGCGCGGCCTGAAGGACCGTTACGAGGTCCATCACGGCGTCCGCATCCGCGACGCTGCGCTGGTGGCAGCGGCCACGCTTTCCGACCGCTACATCTCCGACCGCTTCCTGCCGGATAAGGCCATCGACCTCGTCGACGAGGCAGCGGCGAAACTCCGCACAGAGATTGAGTCGGTGCCCGCCCCGATTGACGAAGTGCAGCGGAAGATCATGCAGCTCGAAATCGAGGAACAGGCGCTGAACAAGGAAAGCGACGACGCGTCGAAAGCGCGGCTCGCATCGTTGGCGGAGGAAAAGCAAGCGCTGAAGGAAAAGGAAGCCACGCTGCAGGCCCGCTGGGAGGCGGAAAAGCAGGGCATCTTGCGGGTCCGCGCCATCAAGCGTGAAATGGACGACGCGCGCCATCAGATGGAGCTGGCAGAACGCGGCGGCGACCTGGCGAAAGCGTCCGAGATCAAGTACAGCACGATGCCGTCCCTCGAAAAGAAACTGAAGGACGAGGAAACGCGCATCGCGGGCGAATCCGAGGACGCGCGGCTTTTGAAGGAAGAAGTCGGCGAAGAAGACATCGCCTCGGTGGTCAGCCGCTGGACGGGCATCCCCGTCACGAAGATGCTGACCGGCGAACGGGAAAAGCTCGTGCATCTGTCCGACGTGCTCCATGAGCGAGTCGTCGGGCAGGACGAAGCCGTCACGGTAGTCAGCCAGGCGATCCTTCGCGCCCGCGCGGGCATCAAGGACCCGAACCGCCCGATTGGCTCGTTCATCTTCCTCGGCCCCACCGGCGTCGGCAAGACCGAGCTGGCGAAGACGCTGGCGGAGGCATTGTTTGACGACGAACGCAGCATGATCCGCATCGACATGAGCGAATACATGGAAAAACATTCGGTCGCACGTCTCATCGGCGCGCCTCCGGGCTACGTCGGCTACGACGAGGGCGGCCAGCTCACCGAGGCCGTGCGCCGTCGTCCCTACAGTGTCATCCTGCTGGACGAAATCGAGAAAGCGCACCGCGACGTGTTCAACGTGCTGCTGCAAATCCTCGACGACGGGCGGCTGACCGACGGCAAGGGCCGCGTCGTGAACTTCAAGAACACGGTCATCATCATGACCTCGAACCTCGGCTCCCACGAAATCCTGAACAAGAAATTCGAGGAAGCCGAAGCGGCGGTCAAGGGGCTGCTTAAAGAATATTTCCGCCCCGAATTCCTGAACCGCGTCGACGACATCGTAGTCTTCCACGCGCTGGACCGCGAAGAGGTCAAGGCGATTGCCGCGCTGCTGCTGAAGAGCCTCGGCGCGCGCCTCGAAAAACAGGTGCGCATCTCGCTCCGATGGAGCGAAGCGGCGCTGGACGCACTGGCCGACCAGGGCTTCGATCCCGATTTCGGCGCAAGGCCGCTGAAGCGGCTCCTCTCCCACACCATCGAGACGCTGATCTCCGAAAAGATCATCAAAGGCGAGGTGCAAGAGGGCGACACGGTAACCATCGGCCTCGTCGGCGGAGAGTTCACGGCGGAAAAAGCATAAAAAGCGCAAAGTTAAAGGGACTGTTGCACGCAAAAATGTGCAACAGTCCCTTTTTGTACTAGCTCTTTTTACGCTGCCGGATTTTCGTTCGCCTCCGGCGTTTCCTGTGTCGTCTCTGCCGCTTGTCCAGCTGTAGTCTTCGGCTTGTAGTTGAGACGGAAATTACGATACTTATGCGCAAAACGATCGGCGACTGAGACGAAATTCTTCAGCATATTGCGAAATGTATTGTCGTCAACGCCCTCAATGGTAATTGCGAAGGCGAAACGCCCCGCCGACCAGCGCACGACGCGCATCCCGGTCGCCGTCTGCGCAATCCAGACCGGCGTCCGCTTGACGTCACCCGCATGCTGCTGCGTCCACTCACCGTAATAACCGCTGATGTCATCAGTACCTATACGCTCAATCAGCGCGGTGCGGACAGTAATCCTGCTGTCATCCGCCTTGCTCTGGAACCGGATATCACTGACATAACGATCGATACTATAGATATGTGCAGCGGGATGATACAGCGCCAAAAGATTGCCCGGCAGATAATAGACCGGGAACCCGACGGCACGCTCCAACGACGGCACATCGGGATATTCAAACATCGGATTTGCCATGCCGACGTCTTCGCCCATCGCCGCCGCGTTCGTATCCGCAGGCGCCTCTCCCGTCGCTTCCGCAACGATCTCTTCCGGCTCCGCGTCCTCTTCCGCAGCGAACGCTGCCTGCCCCGTCATAATATTCGCGGCCAGAAACGCCGCCAAAAAAAGATGTTTCTTTTTCATTGCAAAAGCCCCCGTTATTTCTTTTTTCTTTCCGTTTGCTATTGTAGCGAAAAACGC
>CAMVIO010000009.1 GCA_947167555.1 uncultured Selenomonadales bacterium | reverse complement strand
GCAAGCACCACAGAGCCGAGACACCCCATCATCGCATAAGCCATTGCAAGGTCGACATACATCCCCGGCTGATTGTCGAGAAAACCAAACAATACTATTAAAAGAATTGTATCAGCCGTTATTACGCCAAGCCCATTCATGCGATCAAAAATCGTCGGTCCTTGGAATACTCGTTGCAGCATCAAGCCGATTGTCACCAGAAGGACGCCCATCAGCACGAGAAAAAATATCCGCACGTCAATCCTTCCCTTCCAACATCGTAAATTCATACGGCTCGCCGTAGAGCCACGCGACTTTCTTCTGCATATCGCCGCTTCTGAGCCCGTCTGCCGCACCGACTGTCAACGCATGAACCTCGTACACACCGTCCTCGGTCACATTCATCGTTACCGTTCCCGGCGTCAGCGTAATCGAATTCGCCAACACGACTCTCGCCATCGGATTGTCCGTCTGATAACGGAAACGCACGACGGAAGGATCAATGTCAATCTCAGGCCGCACCGTCGCGCGAATCACATCGATATTTGCCAATACGAGCTGCCAAAACAGCCACACAGCGTATGCCATTAGCTTTATGGGATTAATTCCAAACACAAAATACCGCTTCGTATCGTCCGCATTCGGAATCAAAAGAAGCGGATAACTGACCCATGTCGCGATGATTGCGGTCAGAACACCATAAGTTACAAATTTCGGCTGCGTATTCCCTGAAAGAAGCATCCAAAAAACGAACAATACAACTGCCATTGACAGCAAATGCACTGCCGAGGATCCGACAACACGCTTGTCACGTATAATTTCAAAACTTGCCACGCTGCCACTTCCCTCATTTTAAGATTTTCAACAATTATGTATTCGACATACCTTAAAAATATCCTTTTTTTCTAACTATTTTTTGTAATTCTTTACCGAAAAGTTACAGACGCACGGTTACACAATAAAAAGCTGCGTACGGAATTTTCGCACGCAGCAGATTGTTATTGTTGCCTTATTCATATCTCAGCGCTTCGATAGGATCGAGCAGCGCGGCTTTTCTTGCCGGGTAGATTCCGAAGAAGAGACCGATACCGACGGAGAAAGCAAAGGACAATAGGATCGGCGAGACAGTGATGACCGTTTGGAAATCGCCGAATCTCGATATGGCCTGCGCCGCGGCGATGCCGAAGACGATGCCCAGGACGCCGCCGATGACGCCGATGACCACCGATTCAATCAAGAACTGCGTCATGATGTCCTTGAAGGTCGCTCCCAACGCCTTGCGGATGCCAATTTCCCGCGTGCGCTCCGTGACGGAAACCATCATAATGTTCATGATGCCGATGCCGCCGACGATTAGCGAAATAGCCGCAATGCTTCCAAGGAACAGGGTCAACATCGTCGTTGTCTCATTCATCGTGGACATGAGGCTCGTCAGGTTCTGCACCTGAAAGTCATCAACCTTGCCGCCTGTCAAGTGATGGCGCTGACGAAGCAACGTCTCGATGTCCCTTTGCACATCATCCATTTTCTGCTGGCTGGACACCTGCACGTTGATGGTTTGCACATAGGTGATAGCCAAAAGACGATCCATCGCTGTAGTCAGAGGCACGATCACTACATCGTCCTGGTCTTGGCCGACCGAAGACTGCCCCTTGCTCTCCAAGACGCCGATCACTCGGTAGGGCTGGTTATTGACGCGAATCGTTTTACCTACAGGATTCGCCTCGCCGAAAAGATTCGACGCGACAGTCATGCCGATAACCGCAACGCGGTTCCGGGTGTTCATATCATCTTCGGTGATGAAAGAACCGGTCATGACGTTTAAGTCTCGGATCGACATATATTCCTGTGTCACACCGGAGACTGAAGTGTTCCAGTTTTGGTTACCGTATACGACCTGATAATTCTTTTGCACCGTGGGCGAAACATAATTGACATCCTTAACTTTTTTCTTGATGGCAACGGCGTCCTCATATTTCAATGTAGTGCGTGACCCCGCCGCGCCGCGAAGACCGCCGGACATCGACGCCCCCGGGCGGATAATCAGCATGTTGCTGCCGAGACTCGCAATGGAGTCCGTTACTCGCTGCGTCACGCCCATACCGACGGCGACCATCGCAATAACTGCGCCTACGCCGATGATAATGCCGAGCATTGTCAAAAGCGAGCGCAGCTTATTGGCAAAAAGCGCATTGACAGCGATGCGCACGCTTTCCGTGAACAGCAATTCGCTCCCCCCTTACACAACATCCATGATTTCGCCTTTGCCCGCGTCGCGGGTGATGAGCCCATCTCGAACGAGCAACTGGCGGCTTGCACAGGCCGCAATGTCCGGCTCATGGGTGACGAGGATAATGGTGCGTCCTTCTTTGTGCAACCCTTCGAAAATTTCCATGATTTCCTTTGTCGATTTCGTATCGAGATTGCCCGTTGGTTCGTCTGCCATGATAATATGCGGGTCATTGACAAGCGCGCGGGCAATCGCTACGCGCTGCCGCTGTCCACCGGACAACTCGTTCGGCTGATGCTCGGCACGGTCGCCAAGCCCAACCGCATCGAGGATTTTTTTCGCTTTTTCCTCCCGCTCCTTGCGCCCGACGCCTGCATAGACAAGCGGCAGCGCCACATTGTCCGCCGCGCTGATGCGCGAGAGCAAGTTGAAATTTTGGAAGACGAAACCGATACGACGGTTTCGCGTTACCGCCAGTTCGTCGTCAGAAAGCGTCGCGACCTCTTGGCCGTCCAGCTTGTAAGAACCGACTGTCGGACGATCAAGACAGCCAAGAATATTCATCAACGTCGACTTGCCAGAACCGGATGGCCCCATCAGCGCAGCGAACTCGCCCTTCGCGATATTGAGGTCTATCCCCGCCAACGCAGCGACCTCTTGCCCCCCGACCTGATAGATTTTCTTGATACCCGAAAGCTCGATGACCCATTTTGCCATATTGTCACCTGCTCCCGTCACATACGCGGCGGCCTGCCGGCTCCTCCCATACGCATCTGACCGCCGGAAGAGGCTGCTTTTTTGCCTGTCGCCTTATAACTATTAACGACTTCGTCACCCTCGGAAAGTCCATCCACTATTTCCACATATTCGTCGCTATAAATACCCGTCGTGACCGGCTGTTCCACCGTAGAGCCGTCTGGCTGCGCGAGAAGCACATAAGCTCCCTTCGCGTTCGTCTTTAACGCGGCAATCGGGAGCGCAATCACGCCCGGACGATCCGAAGTCGTAACTTCGACCTGCGCCGTCATACCCGGCAGCAACACGCCGTCCGGATCCTCCACATCCAGCGTGACATAATAATAGACGACGCTGACCGACGAGGAGGACGAGGAAGACGTAGAAGTCTCCCAGCTGTTCGTCACGTCCGTCTGAGAAATTTTCGACACAGTAGCCGTAAATGTAGACTTTGGGAACGCATCCACCGTGAACGTAGCCTTTTGACCGACACGCACGTTGCCGATATCTGTCTCGTCCACTTTTGCGCGGATCTGCTTCTTCGAGAGATCGGCAATCCGCATAATGACCGTCGGATTCGCATTGCCTTGCACCGCCATTGTCCCCGGCGTCAAAGGCTCTCCGACGACCACGCCGTCCATCGGCGCGGTAATAACCGTCTCCGCAAGGTCAGACTCCGTAACCTCTAACGCACTGAGCGCCGTCTCGTAATTATAGACGGCGTCCTCGTACTCGTCCTGCGTATCCGCGCCGATGCTGTACAGATACGATACGCGATCATACTTCGCTTTCGCATTGACGACTTTGTACTGCGCCTGCTCATGCTTTGCCTCGAAGTCCTTGCCGTCCAACGTCGCAACAGTCTGCCCCGCCGTCACACGGTCATTCTCCTTGACGAGCACGGAGCTGATCCGCGCTGTGATTTTCGAGCTGACTTCGACGGAATCCACCGGGCGCAATGTGCCCGTAGCCGACACGATGGACTTCAAATCCATCTTGCCGACTGTGACCGTCTCGACTTTTGCCTGCTCTTCCTTTGTCTGCTTTCCTTGGTACCACTTCCAGCCGCCGAATGCCGCAATCGCAATTATGAGGACGGCGACAGCCGCCTTTACCGTACCTTTCATCTGTCACCATTCCCCTCTCGTGTTTCCGCAGCCTCGCGCGCGGCTTGCTCTGCCCATTTCGCGGGCGTGTTCGCGTCGATAATCTCCTTTGCCCGGCGATAATCCCGAGAAGCCCGCGGACCATTCGGTACGATACCTCTTTCCCGGAAGAACGCTTCGCGCTCCGCCGTCCGCTCCGGATCCGCAATCCCAGGATCTTCGCCGAGTCCCAATCCCATCGCATTTTCCACCGCAGCTTTGAACCGAGCATAATCATACTGCGCGCTGTTAAAATTCAGCTCCGCCGTGGCAAGCGCCTCTTGGGAGTCGATAACGTCCAGCAGGATGCCCTGTCCTGCACGGTATTTTTCGCTGGCAATGTAATAGTCTTCCTCGGCCTCGCTGACCGCCGCCCTCGTTACGGCGAAACGCCTCTCCGCTTCTCTCATGCTGTAATAAAGCTGGCGTACAGAAAAACTTATGTCCTCTTTATCCTTCACCAGCGTCA
Organism: uncultured Selenomonadales bacterium; assembly: GCA_947167555.1. GTDB lineage: Bacteria > Bacillota > Negativicutes > Selenomonadales > Selenomonadaceae > RUG12372. The sequence goes on along the minus strand of CAMVIO010000009.1, from coordinate 15,301 downwards.
ACTCCGCTTGATCGAGAGCCGTCTTCGCCTTGTCCACGGCAGCCTCCGTTACGCCGCTGTCAAATAGGTTCCAGCTCGCCGAAAGTCCGACCTGATAATTATGGCTGTTGTCGGAACCAGGATTAAACCGCTCGGATGCGCCTGTGGATGCGGACAAGCTCAGAGACGGCAAATATCCAGCCCGAGCCGCCTTAACGTCGAGTTCCCGCTGCTTCAGGTTGTAAATATCGATGAGCAGATCCTTTCGGTGCAAATACGCATAATCAACACAAGCGTCCATCCCCGGATGGAATGGCACGAACTTGAAATCCTCGGTCAAAATCAGTTCTTCCTTCGCGTCGATGCGCAGAAGATTCTTCAGCGTCAACAGCTTGACCTCATGGTCATTTTCCGCTTTCAAAAGCGCCTGCTTCGCATTGGTCAATTCCACTGAAGAACGCAACACGTCAAGTCTCGCCTTGCTGCCCGCCGTAAAAAGCTGCTCCACGTTTGTCAGATGCGCCTGATATTTCTCAACCGTTTCTTGAGCGATTTCGATTTTTTTCTGCGCCTCCAGCACGTTGTAATATGATTGGATGACCGACAGCCGCAAATCCTCCCGCGCTCGTTCCGTCTTGAGCCGCGCCGCGTCGACGCCAATCTCCGCACTTTCGATATTCGCTTGGTTCCTGCCACCGGTATAGAGCGGCAGCCCTGCCCGAAGGGTAAGAGAGCCGTTGTCCTGCCGGTCTTCGTTATTCGTCCTGCCATCCGTCAGGCTGCCGTTCAAGCCCAAGTCAAAGCTGTTTGCGCCGCAAGCGCTTTTGAGGGCCGCCTTCGCCGTTTCCTCGCCTTTCTCCGTGATACGGAGCGACGTATTCTGCGCCAGCGCAAGATCGACCGCTTCCTGAATCGAAAGCGCCGCCGCTTCGCCAATTGAACCACCATACAGAAAAACAATTCCCACCGCCAGTGCGGTCAGATTTTCTCGTATCTTCATCCATTATCACTTCCTTACACAATTACTATGTTTATATCTTAAAAATGCGCTTTTATACGTACATAAAAGTAAAATTAGAAAAAGATTAGAAATCAATCGTCTGTGAATGGGTAATCAGCGCCAAAACATCCTGGCTTTCCGGCAACAGGATAAATCAAACCTTTTTCCACCAATCCTTCAATATGTTTTGCAACTTCCTCTGCCTCCTTCTCGGTCATGATTGAAAGAAGCCCCATCGCGCCGCCGTCCAGCTCCGTCTGGCCATAACCACGTACATACTCAAAAACCACGCGGTCAATCGTATCCGAAAGATACTTTTCTTCAAAAGCTTCCTCGCTCATCGCAGCGGCTTCCGTCATCACGCGCTTAGCCGCGTCGCTATATGTTTGTTCTTCCTCCGGCTGCGCAAAAACACCTGACGCCCACGCTGTCGCCAATTCTTCCCTGCAGTCGGCGCAAATCGCCACCGATGCCGCGCCGTCGTCGCGTGCCACCATTTGCACGTTTTCTTTCCCGCCGCAGAACAGACATGCGCAATCCTTCACATCTATGAGTTTCACTTTATCTCACCTCTATAAAAAATACATCTGTATCATACACCATTACGCCTCCAAAGAAAATATGCACAAGAAAAAAAGCCGTCGTATGGCGGCTTTCCAATGCATTAAAACAGATTCATCTGGTCGCTTTCCTCCAAGTTATCAAGGCATCCGTGTTCCCGTAAAAGCTCAATGTTCGTCTTGGACACCGCAGAAGTTCTTTTCTTCATATCGGCAATAGAAGTAAATCGACCATTCTTTCTGGCGGCTACGATAGAATGCGCGGCAACCGTGCCAAAACCGTTCAGCGAGGTAAACGGCGGCAACAGGGATTTTTCCAAAATGATAAATTTCTCCGCGTCGGAGCGATAGAGATCGATATGCTCGACCTTGTAGCCTCGCAGATACATTTCCCATGCTAACTGTAAGACGACTATCAGTTCTTTCTGTTTTTCATCCGGTTTTTCTATCATTTCCAGTTCTTTCAGCTTATCCCGCACAGCCTCCTTACCCGCAGCGACAATATTGACATCGAACGCCTCGGCACGGATAGAAAAATATGCCGCATAAAACGCGAGTGGATAATGTACTTTGCAATAGGCGATGCGATACGCCATCATAACGTAGGCTGTCGCGTGGGCGCGAGGAAAGAGATACTTGATTTTCTGGCATGACTCGATGTACCACTCCGGCACCTTGCCGGCGCGAAGCTTCTCCACTACGTCCGGCTTGATTCCCTTGCCTTTACGTACAGACTCCATCGTCTTGAAGGATAGGAGCGGGTCGATGCCTTTATGGATCAAATACATCATGATATCGTCACGCGCCGAAATAGCATCGTGCAGCGTACACGTTCCTGAACGGATCAGATCCTGCGCGTTGTTAAGCCAGACATCTGTGCCATGGGAAAAACCTGAAATGCGGACGAGATCGCTAAAGCATGAAGGCTTCGTATCGTCAATCATCTGCCGTGTGAAACTGGTTCGAAACTCCGGAATACCAAATGTCCCCGAAGTTGCTCCCAGCTCTTCCGGCGTAACTCCCAGCGCTTCTGTGGAATTAAACAAGGAAAGCGTCGTTGGATCGTCAAAGGGAATCGTTTTGGGATCGCGATGCGTAAGATCCTCGAGCATTTTGATAACTGTCGGATCATCATGACCGAGAATGTCGAGTTTGACAAGACGACTCGAAATGGAATGATAATCGAAATGCGTCGTTATGGTATTGACATCCGTTTTATCGGCAGGTCGCTGTATCGGCGTAAAAAAATGGATATCCATGTTCCTCGGCACGACCATGATGCCCGCAGGATGTTGCCCTGTCGTCCTTTTTGTTCCAACACAGCCGTTTACAACACGCTGGATAAAACCGTCTCGCTTCTTTTCTCCTTTTCCCTCATAAAATTTTCTGGCATATCCATACGCCGTCTTATCCTTGACGGTTGTGATCGAACCCGCGCGATACACGTTATCCCGACCGAAAAGCTGCTCCGTGTATTTATGCGCGACAGGCTGATATACGCCGGAAAAATTAAGATCGATATCGGGAACCTTGTCTCCGTCAAAGCCGAGAAATACGGCAAACGGAATATCATGACCGTCTTTTTTCAGCGGCTCGCCGCAAATCGGACAATCTTTGTCCGGAAGGTCGAACCCGGAACCATACGATCCATCCGTAATGAATTTGCTGTATTTGCACTTCGGGCAGCGCCAATGCGGCGGAAGTGGATTGACTTCCGTGATGTCAGTCATCGTCGCGACAAAGGACGACCCGACCGAACCTCGAGAACCGACAAGATACCCATCCAAATTCGATTTTTTGACGAGCTTATGCGCAATCAAATACAACACGGAAAAACCATGACCGATAATAGGCGTCAATTCTTGGTCAAGACGGGCCTGTACCACAGCGGGCAAATTTTCCCCGTACATTTCATGCGCACGCCGATATGACATATTCCGAATCGTTTCATCCGCACCTTGTATCGATGGAGAATAAAGCTTGTCCTCATCCGGAATCGGCTTGATCCGCTCGACCATATCAGCAATACGGCGGGGATTTGTGACGACGGCTTCATAAGCCGTTTCTTCGTCAAGGTAATCGAATTCCTTCAGCATTTCCTCCGTCGTCCGAAGGTAAAGCGGCGGTTGGAGCTCCGCGTCATCGAAACCTTTACCGGCCATAATGACCATACGGTAAATCGAATCTTCTGGATTAAGGAAATGAACGTCGCAAGTCGCGACCAACATTTTTCCGAGTTTTTTCGCGAGTTCCGCCACTTTGCGATTGATATTCTTCAAGTCCTCATCGGTATTGACGTCGGGAAATTCTTCACTGCGCACGAGAAAAGCATTGTTTCCGATTGGCTGTATCTCCAGATAATCGTAAAAACTTGCAATCTCAATTAGTCGTTCTTCACTTTCGTGAGCAACGATTGCGCGAATCAACTCCCCCGCCTCACACGCTGAGCCGAGAATCAACCCCTCGCGATATTCTTTCAAAATCTCTTTAGGGATATGCGGCTGGCGATGCAAGAAACGCAGATGAGACAACGACACAAGACGATAAAGATTGTGCAAGCCCACGCTATTTTTTGCCAAAAGAATGATGTGGTTAGCGTGACTCTGCTTATAATCGTCCCCTGTCAAATAACCTTCCATGCCGTATATTATTTTTATATCCAGCTTGTCTTCCGCGACGACATTCATCGCGTCTGGAAATGCCTGCACGACGCCATGATCCGTGATGGCGACAGCGTCCCATCCCCAACGTGCTGCCGTCCGGATCAGAGCCTTTGTCGGAACTACGGAATCCATCGCGCTCATTCGGGTATGTGCATGAAGCTCGACACGCTTAACTTCCGCCTTATCTTCCCGTTGCAAACGAGGTTCTTCTTTCACGCTCAAAGCAAACAGTACCAAATCATTCTGATAGGAATCAAACCGGATCGAACCCTTGACTCGAATACGGCTCCCGGCCTTCTTAGCCGCTTCCATCTCTTCCAAGGCATGAGCATATTCCTCTTTGTCATGAAAAAAAGCTTTCGCCGAAATGCCTTGGGTCTCGTCAGCAACATCAAAGAACAGCAGATTTGTCTCCCGAAGCTCACGACCGTCCACATTCGTGAGCGCACCAACAACAACAACTGATTTTATCTCATTCTCGATTGAACCGATGGAAATTGTCTCCCCACTCACGCCGCTGCCAAAAATGCAGTCCGGAGCGGTTGCCTTTTGCCCTTTTGCCTTTCCGTTACGCCATTTCGTTTTTCCTGCATGCAACGAGTCTGCTGTCTCTGTGATTGCCGCCTGCATGTGTCGCGGTTCCTGTCGCTGGGCTTCCTTGTACGCTTCCGTCCGGCAAATCGCACGGTCCGTATCCAAATCCGCATCCTCGACCTCGTTATCATAGGCTTCGCAAACGACGTCGCAATAGCATCCCGTCAGCTCGCCGACAACGCGTGAAAGCCTCCCGGCTACATCATGTCTTTCCAAAAGCGCGCCGGCAATCGCGCTGCCGACACGTACACGAAGACGCCCGTCTGACATTTTTCGTTCTGCGTGCATCAAGACTTTTCGGATAGCCGGAGCGTCCTCCGTAACACGCCTGACCAACTGCATCCAACTCTTGGAAAGCGACGCCGCAAGATCCAGAACGTCTTGATAAAAAATCACCTCGCGCAAGCCGCATTTTCGCTCAATATAAACGGCAGCGGCGGCCAAAAGAGCCTCATCAATCAATTCCTGCGTCGTCAAGACAATTTCCCATGTCCGTGTATCCGGGGAAATTTCTACGTGTTTTATGAAACAGCGCTGGAATAATGTTCGTTCCTCCTGCGTCAGTTCCATGCCCTTTACAAGCAGCCAAAATTTATTCGTTTTTTGCGGTACGATACAATATTTTTGCATCATGCACTCCAAGTTATTTCTTTTTTTCAGTATCCGAATGATACAACGTCTCGTAATGCTTCTTGTCTTTCAATACCCGTTCCACATAAATCCGCGTCTCCGGATAAGGGATTGCCGATATGTCCTCGAAATCAGAAGACCAATCATTTTCTTCCATCCACTCGTGTACCACACCACGCCCAGCATTGTAAGCCGCTAGCGCCAGAACCAGGTTTCCTTCGAATTCTTGCTCCAATAACGCCAAATACCATGTACCGTAACGGATATTCATTTCCGGCTCATGAAGCATTTGCAAGGAAAAATCCGTTTCGCCCAATTGCCCGGCAATCCACTCCGCCGTTTCCGGCATCAATTGCATAAGCCCAATCGCTCCGCGCGGCGAGTGCACATTTTCCGAGAATTTGCTCTCGTGCATAATGACGCTTGCGACAAGAGATGGCGGAACGTCGTTTGCTTCCGCGTATAACATCACAATGTCCTGATACGGGTATGGATAAATATATTTTTTCTTGACCGGCTCAATCTGGCTGACAAAGTACACTATAAAAACGAGCAAAATGACTCCAAGAGCAAAGAGAAGCGAGCCGTATTTACGTTTTCTGTACCGCTTGTTCCGAATCGCTTTGCTCCGCACTCGACACTTTCCTTTCTATTTTGTACTCATTCGTTGGATAACAGCCGCCTGCACCTGTGCGGCCGTTTCCTCTTGTGTCCCGTTATTGTCGATTACGACGTCCGCTCTACGTCTTTTTTCTTCCATTGACATCTGTGAGGCGATACGCTCGCGCGCTAAGGTCTCGGAAAGCTTGTTTCTATGCATTAAGCGCTGTAACTGCGTCTTTGGGTCAACGTAGACCACCCATATTTCATCGGGAAGCTTTTCCCATCCTGTTTCATACAACAACGGCACATCAAGCACTACGAGCTTTTTTCCCGCCTTCTTGCACTTGGCAAGACGATCGAGCATACGCTGTTTGATCAAAGGGTGCGCGGCGCCGTCCATCCAGTTCCGTTCCGCCGAGTCGTGAAAGACAATTTCCGCGATTGCTTCACGATCAAGCGTTCCGTCTTTACACAAAACATGTTCTTTGCCGTAACGCGAAACAAACGCCTTCCACAACGGTTCGAAAGGCTCCGCGATCTCACGCGCCACTTCGTCCGCGTCCAAGACAACCGCTCCATATTGTTCCCGAAGCAGACCGGACACAGTGCTCTTTCCGCTGGCAATTCCGCCGGTCAGTCCAATGACTTTCACATTCCTGCCTCCTACTTCGCTTCGGCCCAATCCTTTCCCTGATGAATATCAATCGTCAAAGGCACCGCAAGCTTCACGGCATGTTCCATGGATTCCTTGAGCAATGCGGATACAGCGTCTTTTTCTTCAGCCTTTACTTCCAGCACAAGCTCGTCATGCACCTGCAAAAGCATCCGGCTCTTGAACCCTCCGTCACGTAGTTTCCGATAAACCTCTATCATCGCCAGCTTGATAATATCAGCCGCCGTTCCTTGAATCGGCGTATTCATCGCCATACGCTCCGCCAACGAACGCTGCACGAAATTTTTGCTCCGGATTGCCGGAAGCTCGCGACGGCGTCCGAACATCGTAGTAACAAAGCCGTCTCTATGTGCTTTTTGCACCATTTCGTCGATGAAAGATTTTACGCCGCCATATTTCTCAAAATAATCCGCAATGTACTTTGCTGCGTCTTTTCGCGGAATACCGAGTCCCTTGGAAAGGCCGAAGTCGCTGATTCCGTACACGATCCCGAAATTGACCGCTTTCGCATGACGGCGCAAAATCGGCGTCACTTCGTCCATCGGCACGCCGAAAACCTCCGAAGCCGTCCGCGTATGAATATCTTCACCGCGCGCAAATGAACCGACAAAATTCGCATCTCCCGAAAGATGCGCCAATATCCGCAACTCGATTTGCGAATAGTCGGCGGACATCAGACAGTCATAGTCCTCACCCGGCTCAAAAATGCTGCGTATCGCTTTTCCTTCTTCCGTCCGCACCGGGATGTTCTGGAGATTCGGATCGGAGCTGGAAAGCCGACCGGTTGCTGTCGCCATTTGGTTGAAGCTGGTATGGACACGTCCCGTCTCATCGTCAATCAATTCGCCCATACTGTCCAAATATGTAGATTTCAACTTTGCCCAAAGCCTGTATTCGAGCAATTTTTCAATAATCGGATGTGCCTGCCGTAAACCTTCCAAAACCTCCGCGTTTGTAGAGAATCCGCTTTTCGTCTTTTTTTCCGCAGGAAGCCCCAGTTCCTCAAACAACACTGTCGCAAGCTGTTTGGGTGAATTAACGTTGAACGTATGGCCTGCCAACGCAAAAATCTCAGATTCCAGAGCCGTCAGTTTCCGTCCTGCCGCCTCGCTTTGCGACGCAAGCTTCGCACGGTTCAGGAACACGCCCGTCCGTTCCATCGAGACCAAAACTTCGACTAACGGAAGCTCCATATCACGATATAGGGAAATAATATTCAATTCTTCCAGCCGCGCTCTGAGGGTTACGGAAAGCTTCTCTAACATCGCCGCCTCTACCGCCGCACGTTCTCTCAGTGAAGCTTTTTCATTTACAGGGGCTTCGTCAGGCAACCAAGCCGCCCTGAGTTTCTCGACGGACGCTTGCCCCATGGAGGCATCGAGCAAATACCCTGCCAATGTGACGTCAAATAATCCGTCCCTTCCTGCGGAAGAACCACCCGCATGATAAAAACTCTTGAGGTCGTCGGTCGCACGAAAAACTGAAACGTCGTTCAGGATCCCCCAAACTGCTTTCCATCCCGGCGAATCCGTCGCGCAAAACGCAACACGCTCGCCGTGGGCAACGGCAGCTCCGGTAATGTTCCGATGCGGCGGCTTTCCTTCGTAAATACCTACGAAAGATACCGAACGTTTTTCAGCCCCTAAGACCACAGCGCAAAAAGCTTCCGCCGCCTCTGCGGTGTCTAAATTTTCCACCGTCAACGATGAAGCTTCTATATCCAGCGACATATTTTCTTGTTGCTCCGAATAAAGTTTTTCAAACCCTTTTCGCGCACTGTTCAACCCGTATCGATCGCAAAAACGGAAAAAGCGTTCCCGATCCGGCGTAATTGCATATGATTCGGGGTCAAATGGTACAGGCGCCTGACAATCGATGGTTGCCAGCCGCTTGGAAAGTTCCGCTTGATTCCTGTTTTCCGTCAACCGTTCTTTCAGTTTTTTTCCGGAAATATCGCCGATATGCGCGTAAACCCCCTCTAAACTTCCAAAATCTATCAGAAGTTTTTTCGCCGTTTTCTCCCCGACGCCGGGCACGCCCGGGATATTATCAGAACTGTCTCCCATCAACCCTTTGAGATCGATAAGTCGAATCGGTTCAAAACCATATGCTTCGCGGAATGCCGCCTCATCAAAAACGACAATTTCCGAAATCCCTTTTTTCGTGAAAAGCACTTGCACATCGGGGCGTATAAGCTGAAACGCATCCCGATCGCCTGTCACGATCATCGTATCATAGTTTCCGCTTTCTGCAGCCTTTGAAGCAATCGTTCCGATGATGTCGTCAGCCTCATAATTGTCAATCTCAATAAAGGGAATTCCCCATGCGTCCAAAAAATCACGGAGGATTGGCACTTGCGAAGAAAATTCCTCCGGCGTTTTCTCACGTGTTCCTTTGTAATCCGCGTACAGTTCCGTACGGAATGTATGACGGCTCTTATCAAACGCAACAACCATACGGGCAGGCTTGTATTCCTTCAGCATCTTGACCAGCATATTGGAAAAGCCGTGAACGGCATTCGTATATTCGCCCTGCGGCGAGGTCAGCGGCGGAAGCGCGTAAAAAGCCCGAAACATCAAACTGCTACCGTCGAGTATCATCAAGCGTTCTTTCATTCCGCCCTCCGCTTATCCTTTGCCTTTCTCCTCTTTCATCAATTCCTGAGGTCGAATCGGTTGTTGCGGTGCCTTGCGAAGACGCAGGACGCCGTCTGGTTCAACCTTACCGAAAAGTTCAAACAGCGTCGGCACATCTTCCAATCGGATATACCATGAATTATTCATCCATTCCCCCGGAACCTTTCCCTTTGTAGTGGAAAGCGTCTTCGCATCCCAATCGGAAACGACAGGCTGCTTCGTAACTGCGGAAATAGACGCCACTGGAATATAAATACCTTTCTCCAACTTTACCGCTATGCCGGAAACCCAAAGATTTTCGATCTCGACGCGATAAGCGCAAGACAGAAATGTCGGCTTTCCATCCGACGCATCGATTTTTTCTTCTATGTCCGCATCTGAAATCAGATCAGCTACGCCATATGCTGCCAACGCTTTTTTCACTGATGCCACATCAAGCTGCTGCCGATTATACCCATCCGGATAAATATAAAAAGCGACACGTCCGTCCGGTAAAGGCTCAATCACAACACGTTCATAATCAATCTCCACAGGCGTCCCTATACTCGTAAGCTCATAGAGTTCCTCGGCATTATCTTCCCACAGACGGATGCAGCCGTTCGATACATAGCCACCAATAGAATCGGGACGATTCGTGCCATGAATGCCATAGTGGCCGCCAATGCCCATCCACCGATAGCCGAGCGGATTGTCCTCTCCTGACTCGACTTTCTTCTTCGTGTCCTTTGGATCTACCCATTCGGGATTGACCTCCATCTCGAGCACGGAAAATTCGCCGGTTGGCGTCTGCGTTTCTTGTTTGCCTACGGCAACCGGATACATCGTGACCTTTTTTCCGTTTCTCCAAAAAGTCAGGATACGGCTGGCCAAATTGATTGTAATTTTTTCCTCCGCTGTCTTTTGTGTCGTTTCCGCCCAAGCAAAATTCGACATGCCAAGCAAAAGCACAGCTGCAAGAATTCCGGCTATTTTCTTTTTCATTCTAAAGCACTCCGCTTTCTCGATGGCAAAAACAAACATGTACACCATCACCATCATAAATTCTTGCTTAATTATACCGCATTTTTCATGATTTGACTCGAAAGATATTCACAGACAAAAATTTTTATTTTGACGACAAAATAAAAAATACCGTATGAAAGCCCTTATTTCGGGAATTCCATACGGCAATTTTTTCAGACTTCCATAATTATAGGCAAGATCATCGGACGACGGCGGGTCTTGTCAAACAAGTAGCGCCCAAGAGCGTCTCGAATATTCGACTTGATTGCGCCCCATTCGACGACACGCTCGTCCTGGCAACGGTCGAGCGCCTGTTCAACTCGTGCCCGCGCTTCATCCATCAATTCCTCAGACTCTCGCACATAGACGAAACCGCGGGACACGATATCCGGACCGGCTACAACTTCGCCGGTCTCTTTGTTCATCGTTAGCACGATGATCAAAATGCCGTCCTGGGAAAGCTGTCTGCGGTCGCGAAGCACAATATTCCCGACATCTCCAACGCCAAGCCCATCCACCAGCACGCGGCCCGCCGTAACCTTCCCAACTACAGCGCCAGTATCGTGGGTAAATTCAATCACTTGCCCGTTTTCACCGATGAAAATATTTTCCTTCGGCATCCCAAGCTCCTGTGCAAGCTTTGCATGCTTGATCAGGTGGCGGTATTCACCGTGCACCGGAATGAAAAACTTAGGACGCACAAGGTTGTGCATCAGCTTGATTTCCTCTTGGCTTGCGTGACCGGATACGTGAATGCCCTCTCCTCGCCCATAGATGACATTTGCGCCGAGCTTCAGCAAATGATCGATGGTCTTCGACACAAGTTTTTCATTGCCCGGAATCGGCGTCGCCGAAATGATGATCGTATCGCCTGGCACAATAGTCACTTTGCGATGCTCGCCCACCGCCATGCGAGTCAGCGCTGACATCGGCTCGCCCTGGCTGCCCGTCGTGATAACGACGACTTGGTTCGGCGAGTAGAAATTGATCTCGTCAATGTCGATAATCGTACCTTCCGGTGCACTGATATAGCCAAGCTCCAATGAAATCGTGACCACGTTCACCATGCTGCGACCGAGCACAGCGACTTTTCGCTTATAGCGCACCGCCGTGTCAATGACTTGTTGAATGCGATGGACATTTGATGAGAATGTCGCAACGATGATGCGCTGCTTTGCGTTGTGAAACGCTTTGTCAAAAGCCGCACCCACTGTTCGCTCGCTGGGCGTATGTCCTTCGCGTTCCGCATTCGTGCTATCTGCCAAGAGCAACAGTACGCCACGATTCCCCAAATCAGAGAACCGGCGAAAATCTGTCATTTCTCCATCAATCGGCGTATAGTCAAGCTTGTAGTCACCTGTGTGGACAATCATGCCCACCGGCGTACGAATGGAAAGCCCCACTGCATCCGGTATACTATGATTGACACGAATAAATCCGACGCTGAAGCAGCCGATGTTGATTACATCTCCCGGCGCAACGGGTTTTAGCTTTTCGCAGCTTACACTGTGCTCTTTCAACCGCCCCGTCAAAATACCCAACGTCAACTTCGTCCCGTAAACTGGCACGTCGATCTGCTTCAGCACATACGGAAGCGCGCCAATATGGTCCTCATGCCCATGCGTGAGGACGATAGCCTTGATCTTTTCGCGATTCTCGATCAAATACGTGATGTCAGGAATCACAAGGTCAATGCCCAGCATGTCATCTTCGGGGAACATCAGTCCTGCGTCAATCAGCAGAATCTCATCGTCCACACGAATGACCGTCATATTTTTGCCGATCTCCCCCAAGCCGCCCAGAGGAATGACCTGCAATTTTTGTTGTCCCTTCGACAAAAAAACAACACCTCCATTTTAATTTGAATGAAAAAGAGAATGAAATCCGAACCGTTCAATGCCTAACCAAGAATAACCAAAAAGAATTGACCGTTCTATTTCCGATAAAGAGTATTATAACGCTTATTTCCGTTTTTGTCGATAAATAAAATCGACTTGACATCTTTTCGACGAGGCGATTTATTTGCCGAGATATATCCACTTTTCAAAGAAAGATTTGAAAATTTCCCATTTCCCCCTTTTCCTCGACAGTAATTTCTTCTATAATATATGAATCGAATAGGAGGTCTTGCACATTGAAAGAACTTGCTTATTTTGACGGTGCTTTTTTACCGCTGGACACTTACGCCGTTCGGCTTGAAAACCGCGGCTACCAATTCGGCGACGGCGTATTTGAGACGCTCCGAGTCTACGATGGAAAATGTTTCGCGCTGAAAGAGCACTTGGAACGCTATCGTCGCTCGATGCGGGAGCTTTCCATCCCAATCACGGACACCGACGCGGAGATGGTTGGAGTCTTTGGCGAATTGATCGATAAGACGGAAATCCGGGAAGGAATCATCTACTTCCAACTGACCCGCGGTACCTCGCCTCGCTCCTACTTACCTCCGAAAATCAATCTTCCCCATCTTGACGTCATTATCCGCGACATACCGATTCACATGGACTGGCAAGAGAACGGTATCCGCGCTGCACTCGTCGATGACATTCGCTGGCTGCGCTGCGATATCGCTTCGTTGAACCTTCTCGGCAGCGTTCTCGCCGCCGAAGAAGCACGGAAAAAGAATGCGAAGAAGGCCTTGTTTTTCCGCAAGGAAAAAAACACCGTCACCGAAGGCGAAGATGCAAATTTCTTCATCGTCAAGGACGAGGTGCTCTGGACGCACCCGGCAAACGAAATGATTTTGAACGGCGTCACACGTACCATTGTCAAAGAAAAGCTTGCGCCTTCCCTTGGCGTCACCGTTGTGGAAAAAACATTGACGCCCGACTTTGTCAAAGGCGCTGAGGAAGCTTTCTTCACGAATACCGCCGACGAAATCGTCCCAATCACGATGATCGACCGCGACCCAATCGGAAGCGGCGTCCCCGGAGAGCTCACAAAAAAGTTCCTCGCCGCATACAAGAAATATGTAAAAGAGGAACTGGCAAAGCCAATCGAATAATATTTCTCACGATTGACAACGGCAATACGTTTTCCTATACTTATAGAAGATTTTAAATGAATATTGAAAGGAAGAGAGAATCATCATGGCAAACAATCCCGTAAAAATCACGGAAACTATCCTGCGCGACGCGCACCAGTCCCTTTGCGCCACCCGTATGCGCATCGGTCAAATGGTACCGCAGCTCGAAGCGCTGGACGCCATTGGTTACAACGCACTGGAGGCATGGGGAGGCGCAACCTTCGATTCATGCCTGCGCTTCCTTGGCGAAGACCCTTGGGAACGGCTCGACACCTTGAAAGCCCATTTGAAAAAAACACCAATCCAGATGCTGCTTCGCGGGCAGAACCTTCTCGGATACAACCATTATTCCGACGACGTGGTTCGCGCTTTTGTGCGTCAGGCGTCAAAGCATGGCGTCGCTGTATTTCGCATTTTCGACGCGCTGAACGATATCCGCAATCTGACCACGGCCATCGACGAGGCTTTGAAATGCCAAGAGAAGCCCCATGTCCAAGGATGCCTCGTTTACACGGTCAGCCCCTATCATACAAACGAGACCTTTGTCGATCTGGCGAAAAAACTTGAGGAAATGGGTTGCCACTCCGTATGCATCAAGGATATGTCGGGACTTCTAAAGCCTTACGTCGCAGAAGATCTCGTCAAGAAACTCAAGGCGGCAGTGAAGGTCCCCATTGAGCTCCACACGCACTATACCAGCGGTTTCGGCTCTATGGCATACTTGAAGGCCATTGAAGCGGGCGTCGACATCATCGACTGCGCATTGGCTCCGTTCTCCTGCGACACATCGCAGCCCTGCACCGAAACGATGGTGGAGACGTTGGTCGGCACGGAGCGCGACACCGGCCTTGACCGCCAGAAGCTGATTCCGATCTCCAAACATTTTACGAAGGTAAAACAGGACCTCATCAAAGAATTTGACCTCAAGGGATACTTCGACGTGAACCCGAACGTGCTCGACTTCCAGATTCCGGGCGGCATGCTCTCGAACTTGACGAACCAGCTCAAGGAAATGGGTATGGAAGACAAGTATCAGGATTTGCTCGACGAAATGCCGCGCGTGCGCGCCGATCTCGGCTTCCCGCCTCTCGTTACGCCGTCCAGCCAAATCGTCGGCACGATGGCAACGATGAACGTGATGATGGGTCAGCGTTACAAAATGGTACCGAAAGAGGTCAAGGATCTGGCCCGCGGTAAATTCGGTCGCACACCGAAGCCCATTGACCGCGAGTTCCTGATTAAGACGCTCGGTATCCCCGAAAACGAAATCATCGACGACTGCGCAAAGGAGGACGCAAAGGAAAAGACCGTCGCTCAGTTCAAGGAGCAGCTTGCGGGCAAAGGCTACGCCAACGCGCCGGAAGAGGATGTCCTCTCCTACGCACTATTCCCTCAGGTCGCAGAAGAATTCTTCAAGAGTAAGGGCAGAATGTAATCCGGTAACAACACAGACAAAAAAACGGAGCCGTAACGTGATAAAACGTAAACGGCTCCGTCTTTATTTTGTTATTTATCCATTGCAAAGAATTATAGTAACGAGGCCCGCAATTCTTCGTTCTTTTTCGGAGACAGATAGGCAGGTGGAATGTCGAGAACCGTTTTTGCGCCCTTGTGGCCCTCCGCCGCAAGACGATGAATCGCACGCGCGTAAGCGACAAGGACGCTGGCAGTAAATTCCGGATTAGAGTCAAGCTTCAAGCTGAACTCCACAACGTGCTTGTGCGCGCCGTTCTCCCCTGTCGAGCCCGAACGGATTACGAAACCGCCGTGTGCAAGACCGCCATGTTTCTCATTGAACTCGTTCTCGCTGATAAAATGGACGGTCGTATCATAGTCGGCAAAATAATTCGGCATCGTCTTAATCTCTTGTTCGATGCGGATCGCGTCCGCCCCTTCTTCCAACACGACAAAACACTCCCGCGTGTGTTTCTCCCGA
>CAMVIO010000008.1 GCA_947167555.1 uncultured Selenomonadales bacterium | reverse complement strand
CGGCAGCTGGAGATCGACGGCAAAAAGGAACTGAGCGACGAGGACGTGCTTGGCGTCATCAGCAAAGAGGCCAAGCAGCGCCGCGATTCCATCGAGGATTTCAAGAAAGGCGGGCGCGACGACTTGGTCGCCGCCGCGGAAGCTGAGATCGCGATCCTGATGGAGTATCTGCCGCAGCAGCTTTCGGAAGACGAAGTGCGAACCCTCGTCAAGGAAGCCATCGCCGCCAGCGGAGCGGCTTCTCCGAAGGACATGGGCAAAGTCATGAAAGAGCTCATGCCGAAGGTCAAGGGCCGCGCAGACGGCAAGCTGGTCAACGAGATCGTCAAGGAACTTCTGACGCAGTGAACAAAACAGCATAAGCAAAAAACGACAGACGCGAAACGCCTGTCGTTTTTATTTTGTCTCTATTCTATTTGCATCCGTTCCAGCGCATGCCGCCTTCAAAACGAATCTCCTTCACTCGCTAGTATTGTTGCCAGTTAATTTCTTCACCTCATTCAGACTTACCACGGACAATGTTTCCATTTGCTTGACGGCAAGCGTTCTCAACGCTACCAACCGTTCGGACATGACCTTTCCTTGTCCGATCAATATCGCGTTGTAACTCTCCATATTGGCAAGAACCAGCAGTTGATTGATGTTTGCATCATCACGGATGTTTCCCTTCTTTCGGGGATTCTCATCACGCCACTGTTTCGCCGTTTTACCGAATAATGCCATATTCAGCATATGCCACCATACCGCCCCGCTTTGGAGACAATACCAATTGCATGAACGGTCCCTATCCATTTCGTCGGGGACATGGTGAATGTATTCGAGCCAGCTTGACCTCTAATCCCGTCGAATTCGACGGGATTAAAATCGGAATTGTGCAAGCTCTCCCACAATCCCAAAAACTCCAAAGTGTCACGCCCGCGCATCCAGTTTTTGATGACATCGTCGGGATCGCTGCTTTTGAACTTCGCAATATCAGTCAATGAAATATATTCATTTTCATAATCCGTTGTGTATATCCTAATATCAAAGCCTTTCGCATGAATCGTTTCTTTTTTTATCGTGCCCATTATAAAATCCTCATGCCTGTTCGTTGTCCCAAACCTTAGCCTGATTGCATCCGTTCCAGCGCATGCCGCCCGCATAGGGAATCCCGAACTGCGCCAGCACTTTGCCGACGATATGCGCAATTTGCTTTTCCACCGTATCCGCATCGCCGTAAAAAGTCAACATTGGCGGCACGATCGCGCAACCAATCTCGGCCGCCGCCTTCATGTTGCGAAGATGCACGAGGGAAAGTGGCGTCTCCCGAGGCACGAGCACGACCTTCCGCCCTTCCTTCAGACAGACGTCCACCGCACGCAAAAGCAAATTGTCCGCATACCCGCTGACGATTCCCGCCAAAGTTTTCATGCTGCAAGGCATCACGATCATGCCGCCAGTAGAAAAAGAACCGCTGGCAATGCAAGCTGCCATATCCCGGCAGTCGTACGAAACACTCGCCAGCGCCGTCAAATCTTCCAAACAAAGCGAAGTTTCGCAAGCCAATGTTCTCGCTGCCGCCTCGGTCACGACAAGATGCGTTTCGACATCCGCCACCCGCAGGGCTTTCAATATTTCGTATCCCATGACAGCGCCGCTGGCGCCGGAAATGCCGAGAATCAATCGCATAAAACACCCCACCGCCAAATAATAAACTTTACAAACCTATACAGGCTTATAATGAGAATATTTCCCCTTGCCTTCTAATCTAAGCAAATTGTTTTTCTTTAACCGATTTAACAGCCGATAGGCTTGTGTGGGAGAAACATGCAACAAAGCGACAACATCCGCCCGGGTCACGACTCCTTTTTTCTTAGCCAATTTCATAATAAGCTCATTATAGCGAATCATATCAACATCTGTTTGGCGAACATATCCCAGCTCATTTTTCTGCTCCCTGTATAGTTTGGCTCCAAGAATATAGCGACGGTTTTTGGACTGTCCAACGGTTTCAATCATTCCAATTTCCACCAACGTTTCCAATGTACTCCAAATTTTGTAGAAAGGAATTCCAGTAACAGCAAACAACTCATGAGTGGTCATGCAGCGATGCGTTTTTAACAGATTAAGAATTATCAATTCATAAATCGTGAAATCGCGCTGCATTCTTTCTTGTTCGGTCATCAACAACCTTATTAGCGCCTTGTCCGGACGACTGTCAGGAATATAAAACCGCACATAATCAGAGGTGGAGTTACTGTAATCTGGCGGTAGCTTTCCATATCGCAAGCTACCCGCATATATGCGGTCAATGCCACGCCCGGAACATTCAGCCAATCCGATACGCTTCAAACAGTCGGCGAGAACAGG
This sequence comes from uncultured Selenomonadales bacterium, assembly GCA_947167555.1. Lineage (GTDB taxonomy): Bacteria > Bacillota > Negativicutes > Selenomonadales > Selenomonadaceae > RUG12372. The sequence goes on along the minus strand of CAMVIO010000008.1, from coordinate 18,760 downwards.
ATTACGCCCATGCGGTTCGGCGGCAAGCAAATTATCATAGGTTATGCCCTGAATAAAACCGCCAGGATTGCTGATAGTCATGCCGTCTTTTTCGATAAGGACACGAACGCGCCCAAGCAAAGAGTAATCCCGATGACTATAAGCGTTGATCAACGCCTCGCGAAATGACTGGGGAGTATAATGCGGAATAGCAACCCGAAACATTCCAATATCCATTTCATCATCTTGGTTGATAGCAACAAAATAATTGTTGATTTTTTCGATACTGGCAAGCAGAGGAAGAGTGTATGTCTCATTGACACGTAATTGTCCCTTATCCATAATCTGTATAGAAGATTTGGCAGTAGGAAGAAACTCCTGCAAACGTTCCTCACGGCCAATAAGCAACATACCTGTCACTGTGGGAATGTAATTATCCCCATCTTTGACGACAAGACGCAATGCCTTGTCAAGCTCCAAATCCTCCAATTCCAGCAAGGTAGGTTCCCCATGATATGCACGGATTATATTGCGCAAGCGATCACGTTCTGTCAGCGAAAAATCATTCCGGGTTGCATCAGGCAAGGCTTGGGCAGAATAATCCAAAAGGGAAAGGCTAGAAAGGCGATGGGGAATTTCGTACGGATAAAAAGGACGTTTTCAGGTGTATGGTCAGCCTTTAATCTGCGGCGTTAGATTTTTCCAACGGAACTGGATACAATAGCATTATATTTCGGTACGCTAATTCTTAGTACCTGTCGGCTCCCAGAAACCAAAATGGTTGCTCTGACACTGACAGATGGAACGGTTTTGTTAGCAATAAACGCAGTCAGCCGAGTGATATCTTGATGGGCGGGGTGCAAGCCTGTCACCATGCCATCATCTTCAATCCCGAGATATAATTCCCCACCTTCGGTATTAGCAAAGGCCACCACGGCGTCAATAATATCACTGTCCGCCAAAGGCTCTTTATCACTCTTGAATTCTATGGTCAACGTCTCTTTTTTTCGGCAAAGTACACATACCCCCACCCCTTTACGCACATTTTAACACGCGCGTGCATTAAGCGCAATTCTTTCAACGCGCGCACGCATTAGACGTGCATAAAACTGTTATGCGACTATTAGATGCTCGTATACGAACACTGGACGCTAAGCATGCCCTGTGCTATGCTTGTCATGAAAATTTTTTGATATGAGCAGGGAGATCTATATCATGTGGAAATTTGAATTTTACCTCAAAGAGCATAAAATCGCAATGCTGGACATCGGGGAATGTCTCGCGGAACAATACGAAAACATCGATACTTGGCCTGTATACCGTCCTTTATCCGACCATTCGGAAAAACTTTTATTTAAACTCTACGAGCACTTACCCCACTGCATAAAACAAAAAATTGACGGCAGCAGATGGTACGACGAATGGCGTCATCATATCGCCGACTATGATACAGTCATCATCGGCAACTCCCTGCGCGGCCGAGACGTCATTGAATACATCCAAAAACGCAATCCAGCAGCGCGCATCATCGTTTACTACACCTCCATCATTGACGCCGGCAACAGAAAAGACCCGCGACGCTACGCAGGCCTTGATATAGAGTTTTACACTTTTGACAAGGGCGACAGCGAACGTCTTTGCATTCGTTATTTGCCGTTTTACTACGGACTGCTGTCCAAACCGTTGACAGAACTGCGAAAAGAAAACGCCGCTTTCCAGCCCCAACAAGACGTATTTTTTGTCGGCATGGCCTACGACCGAGCAGAAAAGTTGGTCAACATGCATGAGATTTTCCAAAAGCAGGGTGTCACCGACAAATTGGTCATCGTAAAAAATCCCCATCAGCACTATGAGAAACGTATTGCGAAACATCTGACTGCAGCCCAGATGACTTATGAAGAAATCATCGAAGAAATACGAAAAAGCCGATGCATCCTAGAAATCGTCCAGGGCGGCCAACAAGGCATGAGTCTCCGCCCAATGGAAGCCGCCGCTTTTCAAAGAAAACTGATTACCGACAACCAAAACACGGTAAATTACGACCTTTACACACCGGATAACATCTTCATCATAGGTGTAGACCCCATGGAAAAACTGAAGGCCTTCATTGAAAGCCCTTATGCCCCCATCTCGGACGAAATTCTGGAAAAATACACGCCACAGTATTGGTTAGATGCGCTACTGCTCCAACCTTAGAGCTTTCCTGCCAAGATCTGTTGCAATGCTGCCCGGCGTAGATGCATCTCGTCTGTGAATTCTTCACTACCCACATCGCAAAAACCGTGTCCCCTGCCAAGGTATTGAGCGTCAACAGAAAAAAGCCCGCGTACTTAAAGTACCCAAGCAAAGAAAGATTCCCAACAATTCCAGTCGCCAGCCAAACCTAACAATACACGCTACTTCTAATCTGCCCACCAATGAAATAATTGAACCCAATAGAAGCAAAAAGGAGCGACACATAACACCAAGCCCACCAACCATAAAAGAAAAACGACGCCAGCACCAGCCAAAGCGTAGCCGGTCATTTCCCACAATAGTTCGCCGTAACAAAAACAACAGGAATACCGAAGGAAAATATAAAAGATAAACTCATATGAATGAAAAAACAACTACAACTGCCCCCTAATCGCCTGCTTCCAATCCCCGCACCACAGCAAATAAAACAAAAAATTGTTATTGACACTTGTCCACGATACCCTGTTATCAGGAAGCTGCACCCCCTCCCAGGTTGCAGTTAATACTTTGACTTCTCGCCCTTCTTTACAACACTAGCAGTGCCTTGCCATTCTCGCGATAACGAATGGTTTGTGCTGGTTGCGACCAATATGAGGATATCACCCACTGCTTTGTCAGGTCTAACGACGCTAAATTGATTCAGGCTTTCGCTTTAGGGCTCTAAGTCTTTCCTACCTACACTTAACATGCTGCCTCACGACAGCCAGTCCAAGGCTGAATACCGGCTCCTCGCTAGGGTTTGCCGCAGCAGGAGTTTCACCTACCTATACCGACTGCACCGAACTGGCGCACCATATACAGTCCTCCTAAGAATCGAGTATAATGCGCAGACTAAAGTCATCTCTCTAATCTGCTTTTTATTGCAACAATATATTTTAACTCAGAAGACAAAACGCTAAAAAAACGATATTGTGAAAATATTACAACATATAATGGAATAATCATAAAAATATATATGCACCCTGTCGGAACACATCCTCCGAAATTGCATTCAAAAACATTTTTAAAGAGCCACTCCAAGAAAAATCTGAACAACGGCTCCGCACCAGGCAACAAAATTCCAAATCCCATTCCTAAAAAAGTCGCATCATCTTTTAATATTTCGCAGTTCTTTATGAGATTATGGATTTGAATATATCCGCTTTTACTAATGGCTTCATCACTATATCCATTAATTAATTCTTTCAACCCATATGATATTGGATACCATATTTTTATATGTCCTATAATTCCACATAAAAGAGCGAGAATGAAAAAACTAAATACAAAACCTTGGATGAAATAATCAGAAATGAACCGGCATGAAATATAAGTCGAAATAGGAATAAGAAAAAAAGTAATCCCCGCACAAAAAATCATAAACAGAATACGCCAAAAATCATCTCGAGGTTTAGAATATGTCAGCTCATCTGCATACCACCCAGCCAACAAACATCGAATAATCAAAGAGTAAATTGACTGAATCATCACATATACACTTCCTACCAGATTAGAGGCATCTCTAAATCTCAGCCATGCAACGTCGCCTTGAAACAAAGCATCGCTACGACAAAATGATAGAGATGCGCCGTTTTCTGCAATTATGTCGCCATAGCAATCTTTTTGAGAAAAATGCTATAATAGTAGTAGAAATAACACAGAAAGGCGGCTATCAACATGGACATGGATAAAATATTGGAGCGGTTATCGGATGGAGTACTAAAAAAACGTACCTTGGAAGACAAATCACAAGAACTATCCTAAATTGACTTATGGATTATACAGCATTTGTTGAGTGAATGGAATGCGGATGAACTTTCGCCCAACGATATCGTTTTGTCACACTCACCATTTTACACGGTAGCGATTTCCACAGTTGTTGCATTGCTATCCAAAGGGTATGTATGTATTTGCATTCGTAGCTATGTCCAACACAAGGGGCAACCAATGTTGTATGTCCAAAATCATGGAGGATACCTTTAATTCATGTCTACCCTTTGGGGTATATCATATAGAGTACTCTTTACAAATATCAAATTAACGAAAGGTGACGACGATCATGGAAACAGTATTTTCCCTCGCAAAAACTTTGTGGAACCACTATATGCCAATCCCGTATGAAATCATTGAACAGGGAAGAGCATTAATACAGTTTGCACAAGCCCCTGTCCAAATAGTAACTGTCTGGAAGCAACTAGAGGATAGCGGCCTCTTACAAGCTGCATATATGCATCCCATACCATTTAGCGGCATAATTACATTGCCGCTTGTTTGCATCATCCCTAGCCTATTTATTTATTGCAGGCACACTAATTATCTCAAAGGAATCCCCATCGTTTTGAAACTTTTTTTCGGATGGATTCTATCGGAATCCGTAAAGATGATTTTTTCAATGATTGTATCTAATTTGAAATTCATTATAGCTATACAATGGGGACCAACGTATGAAATAATGTCTATAATTGATAACATTCCTTCATAACATATACGCAAAGCCAATCATCCCAGTATGCCCTTCTTTTGCAACAATATATCAGCAATCTCTTCGCTCGCATTTTGTGTTTTGGCAGGAAAGCAAGGAACCTTTTTCTACTTCACAGTAAGCAATTCCAAGAACATATGCAAGTGGATTCTCTTTCCTCCCCCCTTCTTTTGTCGCGCTTCAAGCAATTTAACGATTGTGATATCTCCTTCTCCCATAACGGCGACATCTGCCTCTGTGCGCGAAAGCAAAATATCGTAAATTGAGGTGACAACGGAATTTCCTTCAACAATACAAGCATCTTTCTGATACTTTCTAATACGAGCACACAAATCCTTGACTTTGGAATAGCCTGTAACAATACACTCCATAGCCACAACATCATAACGCTTTTCTTGGAGAAAAATATCAACCTCCGCATCCGAGCACCTATTTGCATCAATATCTAGCAAATCAAAATTGAACCCTGCATTTTTCATTGCAGTCGCAATATATCCAATCCCTATTGGAAACAACTTCACTTTTGATTTTTGTCGCAAAGCTATATTACAAAGCTATATTAATCAACAAAATATTCAAGGCACAAACATCCTTTCTCCGTAGTATTATGAAGATTGTTTTTCTCCGCAATCAAACATATGCCATGTCAATGCCGTTCCCCGCTTAACATCTTGCCAAATCTTCTTCCCTAACACGACATCGTAATATTTCGGTGCAAGCCCCAATCCTGGTCTTATACTCCGCATATTCTTCTCCGTAATCACATCGCCTTTTTTCATATCCTCAACAATGTATAGGCTCCGACGGAATTGCAGCGACTTTTTCTCCTGCTCCTGCACCTCATAGCTGACGCTCCCCAACGCCTGCCTTGCCGTCTCGCACTCCCGAACGAGTTGCGCCATTTCTTCCGGCTCCATAGAAAAAGCACTATCCACTCCCCCCTCCGCACGGGACAGAGTGAAGTGCTTCTCGATAGCTGTCGCCCCCAACGCGACGCTTGCCACCGCCGCTCCAATACCCAGCGTATGGTCGGACAACCCGACCTTGCAGCCGAAAAGCTCCCGCATATGCGGAATTGTCAAAAGGTTCGTTCCCTCCGCCGTCGCCGGATAGCTGGACGTACATTTCAAAAGCGTAAGATCCGTACAACCATTTTGCTGCGCTGTTCTCACCAAATCATCAAGCTCCGCAATGCTCGCCATACCCGTCGAAACAATCATCGACTTGCCTGTCCGTGCAACTTTTTTTATCAGCGGAATGTCAATATTCTCGAACGACGCAATCTTGTAGCAGGGAACGTCCAGTTCCTCCAAGAAATCCACCGCCGTCGCATCAAAGGGCGTGCTGAAGCCCATGATGCCATGCTCCTTGCAACGGTCAAAAATCGGCTTGTGCCACTCCCATGGCGTATAGGCTTTTTGATACAGGTGATACAATGACTCGCCTTTCCAAAGGCTGTCCTTGTCGGCAATGAAAAACTCTCCTTCGGAAATATCCAGCGTCATCGTGTCCGCCGTATAGGTCTGCAGTTTGATTGCGTCCACGCCCGCCTTCGCCGCCGCGTCCACAATAGCGAGTGCACGTTCCAAAGATTGATTATGGTTGCCGCTCATCTCCGCAATGATCAGCGGCTTTTTTGTTGTCTTCAAGCGAAATGCCCCCATTATTGAATCATCCGTCCGAGCATAAATGCCTCGGCGTTTTGCATTCCAACCGTAAAACCTCTCTGTTTTGCTAAAATCTCCACACATTCATACGACCTCGGATGCGGATACTCCCGCATCTCCGAATCGTAAAAATGTAATGCTTCGATTTTCTTTTCTATAAAATCCCCTATATCCACGTACCAATTTGGTGCAAATATCGGATGGGTTTGAACCAGCTGCCATTCCGTACTCGACACAGTCTCGAAAAACAACATTTTTTTCACCGGTTGCCCTGGGAGAGGCCGACACGCCGTCACCACCGCGTCATGAACGATTCTATGGTCTATGTTGACGTCACCTGAATGATGCGTATAAACGATTTCCGGCTGGAATACTTCAACTTTAGTCTCTATTTTTTTCACCACATCTAACAACGAAACTTCATCCATTCGATTATCGGGGAAACCGTACAAGTTTAATTTTTCCACGCCCATGAATGCCGCAACCCGTTCCGCTTGCATACGAAGCTCCGAAAGCTCCTTTTTTCTCCCTTCCGCGTCTCTTGTCTCATCGCGGCTTGTCAAGCCCTCTGCCATAATCATGGTATGAACAATGTCTCCTTCTGCAATATGACGCAAAATTGTCCCGCCGCATCCTAAAATCTCATCGTCAGGATGTGCCGCAACAACGAGAACCTTTTTCCCCATCATCCATCCTCCTCCGCTGTTTGCATTGATATGCGAACATCCGCTAAAATGCAATCTTCCCGAAGCGACGCACGGCTGAACTCTAAATGCAACAATCCTGCATCGAGAAAAGCCGCAGGATATGTGTCCGCATCCAACATACGGATATAATCAAATACAGATAGCAACGATACGAGTTGTGAAATATCCCCTTCTTCCGGCTTTCGCCGACGAAAAAAGACAGGCTCACCCGTTTGAGGCACCGGTTTTATGTCCTCGCGAATCAACGCAATCATCATCTCTTTCGTAAGTTCCGCCGCACGGAGATATATCTCCTCTGCCGTCCCCCAAAGGGATAAAGGGCATTTCATATAAACGTCGCCCGCATCCAATTCCTTGCTGCAACGAATAGCAGACAGCTTCGTCTCATAAATTCCGCGCGCAATCAAATTTTGCAACGGGCTGCCGCCCCGCCCAAAGGGCACATCCGTCATATGGAACACAACGCAAGTATAATTCTCGTAAACTTCCGCCGGAATGATATGCGACCAATGCGGGAAAAAGACTATTCGTGGTGAAAAACGCAACAAATTTTCACGACTTACCTCTGATTTATCCTCAATATAAATTATCGATTCTCCCGTTCGCGTTTCAATCTCGCTCAAAAATTTTCGATGCCATGATTTATTTGAGACAATTGTGATGCACATAAAGTAGTTCTCCCATTTTTACATATCCTTACTCATAACACTTTGCGATATATGCAGCAATTCTTTGTCCGATTACACTCATATCCAAGACTCTCAAACACATGTTGAGACGCAATATTATCTAGCCTCACTTTTCCAACCAATGGTTTACTCCGATTGCAAACCGTCTCTAACAAAGCAAGCAATCGCGTTCCATATCCCTGTCCGCGCATTCTCTCCTCAACACTATAATCAATTATCTGCATCCCGTTCTCTATATTGAGCCGAACCTGACCAATCTCTTCCTTGCCATCCGTAAGGATATATATTTCCACATCCGGATTTTGTAATACACTAGAAAACCATGCCTCATGTTCATCAAGAGAAATCAATTTTGATTGGAATGCGTTATTTCTAACGGTTGGATCATTGGCCCATCGGTAAAGAAGCATTTTGTCACCTTCATTTACTTCTCTTAAATGTAGTTTTTCTCTGTCCCGTCCCATATCTTTATGTCCCTGCATGCGCGTTGCATATCCGCAATGCGCCCCTCCCTTATTTGTTCCAATTCTTTTATCAATCGTTCCACTGTAACATCTTCATGCCATCCGATATAACCAATCCAGCCTTGCGCGGCACAATCCTCGGCAACCCTCACTTGGTTTTTGGCAATCGCAGTCACAACCGACGGGAGTTCCAAGAAGCATCGTTCCCATGTCGTCGAGCCTCCAGCGCCAAGCATTAAATCGGCATGAACCATCAATGTCGCCATGTTGTCCACTTGCTCGTGATACCGCAGAAAAGCATATCTCTCGCAAAAACTCTCTATTTCTGCTTTGTGCGGATTCCCTGCCCCTACCACGATATCTGCCATTACATCGGTCAAATCTGTCTCCACAAGTGCTTGAACAGCTTTCGTTGTTTCATTCGTCAAATCGCTGCCACCATAAAACACTAGAATATTCTGCAAGCTGCCGTTACGTCTTCTTAAATGCTTTCGCGCCTCGTAAAATTCTTCGCGCAGGAGTGCGTGACGTGGTCCAAGCAACAATTTGCAGTTTTCCTAATCCAATATAGCGTTTTTCCCTGTCCAAATAATAGTTCTGATCCAAAAGAATATCGCAGTCATGCGTGCGGTTTGCCAAATCGTCGATGACAAAAATATCATTCACAACCGGACGCATTTCTCGTTCCCATTCTTTGCTAAGCGCGTAGCTATCCACAACAAGGCAATCCACTTTGCCGATTTCTTGCAAGATCGCCTTCGTTTCTTCTGCGTCCACATTCTGCGGCACGGTCAACCATTCGGCATAACCCGCAAGGCTTTCATCTAAAGAATGACGAGGCAAAACATGCAGGCAGAATCCCGCTTTCTTTATCTGGTTATGCAGATTCCCGCCCAAATCTCGCGAAATGAAATGGATCTCCGCTTTTTCCTGTCGTTGAAGACGTTCTGCCAACGTCAAACAACGCATCAAATGCCCGCTGCCGATGATGGTGGAGGAATCCACGCGAATTGCAACAAGCATTGACACACCACCTTTGCTCTTGCGAATGTTATTGATTGCGGTTTCTGTTTCCCGTGATAAAATTGCTGAGGGGGCGAACCATTGGAACAAAAGGATTTTCAACATTAATCGCATTAGCCGTTCTACTATATTGTTTTTGGGATTCGCTAAGGACAGAGATGAAGCACATCATCTCTAAAAAAACACTAAAATCGATTGTACGCTCGAAGCACAGCGTTTTTATTTCTTTGCTTTCCTGTAATATTGCGTTTTAACCAAATGCTCCTTGTCCAGCCCTATAGCCAAATCCGTGTTGCATTTAGAAAGTCCCTCCAACGTTGCCCGCTCCATTTCCTCGTCCGTCATCTGCGTCATATTGATCCGCAAATCTTGGCGATCTCCCATCGCAAGCAAATATGCCTCCTCATCGTGGATATAGCCCTCCTCCAGCGCATATTCATACATTTTTGAGCCAGGTTGCGGAAGCAGATACCCTGCAGACGGGTAAATTTTGCAATTCGCACAAACTTGAAACGTATCCCGAATCGTTTCAGGTGTCTCTATCGGATAACCAATCACCAAACTGGTTTGCGTCGTAATGCCCGCTTGCTGGAACAATCTTGCCGTCCCTGCAAAATCCTCCACCGTGATATGCTTGTTCATCATCTTCAAAATCTCTGAGTTGGAAGATTCCAGTGAAAATGCTGCTCCCACACATCCTGCTTGTTTCATCCGTTTCATAATTTCTACATCGGAATCTTTAGTAAAACAATCCGCTCGGCATGTAATCGTCCAATAGAATTTTAAACCGCTTGCAAGAATGGAATCCGCGAATTCTTCTGCCCGTTTTCGGGAAAAAAGTGTTAACTCATCGCCAAAAAAGATATAATTTAGTTGATACCGTTCAATCATGCAACGTATTTCTGACAAAATCGACTCCATCGAACGGTATCTATATCTGTATCCCCTAAAATTATGATAACAGAATGTGCAATTCCCGACACATCCTCGCGCCGTATTCACAGGAAGTGCTCGCAACTTCTCACGCGAGAGCGGCGTTTCATCTTCGCTAATCTGTTCCTTAGCATTCTGAATATATATTTCCACATCAAATAGTGAAAAGTCGATATGTGGCAGTGTTGAAATATCACTAATTGCCGGTTGCGGCGAATTCCGATGTACCTCTCCGTTCTCCCAGTAAGAAATCCCCAATACAGTGCTAAGACTTTCCTTTCCTTCAATCGCTTCCAACAATTTCACAATTGTGATATCGCCTTCCCCCATGACAGCAACATCCGCTTCCGTCTTTGACAGCAATATCTCATATATAGAAGTTGCAACAGAATTTCCTACAATGATACAAGCATTACGGTGAATATTTCGTATTCTGGCACACAAATCCTTAACCATGGAATATCCTGTAACAATACATCCCATTGCCACAACATCATATTTCTTGGCGCTGATTAACGCGTCCACTTCCGCATCAGAATATCGATACGCATCAATGTCCAACAAATCAAAATCGAATCCTGCATTTTTCATGGCCGTAGCAATATAACCGATACCAATTGGAAACAGCTTCACCTTCGATTCCGGACGCAATGCAATATTGATCAATAAAATGTTCATGAAATTTCTCCTCTTCAACGCTTCATTCCATATTTCGCTTGAAGACCGGATCGACCTTGCCCCCACGCAATATGCCGTCTAAACTATCCGCATCCACAGCCTTGCGAATCAACGAAAACGCCTTGTCCGTCGCCTTCAGATACGCGGCGGCTTCTTTTTCCGTGTGGGACGCATTCAAATTGTAGATAGCAAATACCAAAATGCCGTTCTCGATCATCGTCTGGGAATAGACCGACTGTATGTCCAGATACGAAAGCGATCCATGCCCTTCGAAGGCAACGCCGGCATGAGCCGGCAGGCCGCTGATAGACAACACATCTTCCAGCTTGTATTTATGAATCAATTCAACAATACCGTCCCGCTGCATTGTCCCAATCATTCGGATATGGTCATAAAAGCCGGGCTGCTCCAAAATCCTGATTGTTGCCAGCGAAGCCGCCATCGAAATGCTGTCGCCGCCGAAGGTTGTCGAAACAAATACGCCTTGCTCAATCTGCTTGAGCAGCTCTTTTTTTCCGGCGACAGCAGAAATCGGATAACCGTTGCCCATCCCCTTGCCGAATGCAGCCATGTCCGGCGTAACGTTATAAAGTTCGGACGCGCCCCCCAATGCGTAACGAAATCCCGATACCACCTCATCAAATACTAAAATTGCGCCGTATTTATGCGCCAAGTCCTTTACCGACTCCAAATACCCTTCCTGCGGCCCGTCGCTCTGGATAGGCTCCAAAATGACCGCCGCAACTTTATCGGCTTTTAGTTTTTGTTCGAGGTCTCCCAAATCATTGTAAACAAAATTCTTGGTCAGCGCCCTAACCGCATCCGGTACACCTTTATGATTTTCCGACGCGCCGATGGACCAGTCATGCATCCCATGGTAGCCCGACATCAGCACGACATCTCGTCCCGTGGAAGCCCTTGCTAACCGGATGGCCGCCGTCGTGGCGTCGCTGCCGTTTTTCACGAAACGAACCATCTCGGCGCAGGGCACGATCTCACAAAGCTTTTCCGCCAGTTCGACCTCCAGCTCAGATTGGAGGGACGCGCTGGCGAATTTTTGTACCTGCGCAATGACCGCCTCGTTAATCGAAGGGATATTGTATCCAACCGTAATTGGACCCAGCGCACACATATAGTCAATAAATTTGTTCCCATCCACATCATAAATATAGCAACCTTCGCCATAATCCATATAGCTTGGCGCAAGCCCACGGCAAAAATAACGATACGATTTGCTGTAGGTTTGCGCCGCCAACGGCGAAACCTCCAGTTCCCGTGCAAGCAATTCCTCGGATTTTTTCAACGTCCTCATAACCATTTCCTTTCTTCTAATGCTTTGTCTTCCCTCAATGACTTAAGCAAGCCTTCGTTACGCCTGATGTCTTGGTTAACGGCGGACATTTCCGGTCTGCGTTCAAGCAGCTGCAAAATATCCTGCATTGCAAAATCCTCATTTATCGGATAAAGCTCCTCATAAACCTGCCGGATCAGTTCAAAATCTTGCGGTTCATCCACCGTCCAGCGCATATGGTTCAGCTTCTGCTCAGACTCTTTCTTCCCGCATCGAAACTTCTCCGCATGATTTCTGATATAAAGTGTTACATGCTCGCGTTCCGATGACATCCGTGCGTCCTTCCACGCCTGTTCCAAAGCAGAAAAACGAACTACTTCCGTATCCAATCCGTCCGGATACTCCTCCGAAGTCGATGTGTAGTCATTCCCGTTCGTCAAATGCTTGTCAATGACCTCATCCACAATTCGCCAGTCAATCACCGGACAATCCCCGGTAATCCGAACTACATGTTCCGGATGATACTTTTTCGCACATTGGTAATAGCGATCCAATACATCATCCAGGCTGCCACGATAAACATCAATGCCTCTCGCGGCAACAGCCTCTGTCAAAGCGTTATCGCTCTCGTCTCTGCTCGTTGCCAATACAAGCTTGTCAATGCGCCTGCTGCGTTGCAGGCGTTCCAGTTCATGAACAATCATCGGCTTTCCCAGAATCAGTTTCAAAACCTTCCCCGGCAACCGACTGGAAGAAACGCGCGCCTGCACAATGCACAATACACCTTTCATCCGTATTTCCCCTTATCAAGTGTCAAAACCCATTTTCAGCATTAACCGCAAGACAGTGTTAGTGGCAAACCCTTCCTTGAAGTAAGCTATACTGAGTTCTTTTTCCGTCGGCTTCACAGTATCTCCCGGATAAAACCTTTGCCCGATGTAATGCCAACAACACCCCAGTTCTTTTACGTGCTTAATGGCCGTCCATTGCACAATATGGCTGACCGGTTTATCGAAAAGGCGGCGATCATACGCCCCTACGGCATAACAGCTTTCATGCTGCGACGCCTCAAAGAGTCCCCCGCCAATCAGTTTTTGCGCATTGTCACGAAGCGTCACAAGAAAATCCCTGCCGCTGTTAATAGCTTTCTGTTGCAGATTCCATGTTTCCAGCGGGCGTGTGATACGACCGGAAACTTCTTTATGCAACAATCGAAATTCATCAAAAAGCTTGCCATCAATTTGATCATGCACTTCAATTTTCCACAATCGTTCTCCCTCATGTAGCAGGGATCGATACGATTTCCGAAGGCTCTTGTGCAATTCTTCTTCCTTTTTTGACAAATCAACATACAAGTCATGCAGCACTGATGCCCGCGCACCTGTCAACATGCATTTTTGTTCCCAAATGATATTTTGTGACAATAGCTCGCTCGGCAAAAAAGAAACCGAACTTTCCCAGTACTTTTGGAAAGGAACGATGCCTTTCATCTCCTGATAAAAGTTCGATAGGGCCGCGAGGCAAGCATCATCATATTTTCGAATCAGCCGATCCGATATTCCTTTTTTGAAAACAGGCGGTAATACCGCCCCTTGGTTCGTGGCAAACGTATACATTCCTTGCTGCTTGCGCAAAGACAAGGGCCATATACCGATATTGTGCCCATTTTGCTTTAGAATAACCGAAATATCAACCAGATCTTCCACAAATGCACGCATATAACAGTGCTGATAATCCAACGACGACCGTAAATAAGCGACGGGAAGATAAGCTAGCTCTCCCGTCACCTCTTCCCAAGCTGAAGTTCCCAGTTCGCACTCCAAAGGAACGCATTGCTTAAACCGTTGTTGAAAAAATTCCGCATCCATAGCCTCTTGCCTTTTTATTTCTGTTCCCACAAACCTGGGACTATGATTTCCCTCGGTATATCCGCCTGAGAAAAAGAATATTGCAATTCTTCCATGCACGAAGAAAAACTTGCTGCTTTACCTGTAATTCTCTGGTTTTCCTTTAATTGCGCAACCGTGTCTACTCCGAATACCAAATAATCAATAGTCGGATGGCAATAACTTCTCAAAAATGCGGCCTCGCCAGGCGTAAATCCATGTTTAGCGGCAATGGATTGAAACCGCCCCACGTATCGGCCCGCCCCGGCCACTTTTTTTTCCGCTTGTTCCGGCGCCATTAACAGCAGGCCTTGCAAAAAAGCGCTGCGTGCATAAATCTCGATGCGCCGCTCCTTCGCCATCGTGAAAAAACCATTTCGATCCAATCGCATATCCAACGCATTGTACGGTATTTGAATCATGTCCAAACGTCCATCCAGAAGCACATCTATCGCTTCTTGCGGTTCATAAACAGATACCCCGATATGATTGACCAGTCCTTCGTCCCGCGCACGGATCAAGCCCCCCATAATCCCCTTGCAAAACAAATCGGAAAACCGATGAAGCATATAGCCGTACAGGTTTTTCGCATGAAGGCGTGACAAAGAATCACCAATCTCCTTCAATACTGTTTCCGCATCGTCCGGGCAATTCGGCCGCAACTTTGAGATAACGCGAGTCGATCTTTGGGATATGTCATATCGTTTCGGCAAGCCGAACTCGCCCAGAACTGTTTCTGCCGTTCCATACGCGCTGGCCGTATCAAAGCAATAAATCCCCATATCCAACGCGCCTTGCAATATGGCATAGCTCTCCTCCAGCGTCGGCTGGCGCCCTAATTCGTTATTCACACCATACTTCATGCCAAGCTGCACAGTACCAAGGCACAATTCGCTCATGCCAACACTTCCCTCAACGCCTTTGCAACTGTCTCTTGCTGTTCGTCTGTCAGATCATAATAAATCGGCAACGTAAATGCTTCCTCATAATATCGCTCGCTTACGGGGAAATCTCCTTTTTTAAAACCAAGCGCCTGATAATACGGCTGCAAATGTACAGGAATATAATGGAGATTTAATTGGACGCCGCGCGCCCTCATTTCTTCGAAAATTACCTGCTTGTTTTTATTTACACGATTTTTATCCATGCGCACGACATAAATATGCCAAGAGGAGTTCGTATCCGAATCTTGCTTCGGCGTGCGAAGCGGCAAATCTGCCAACAATTCATCATATCGTTTTGCAAGCTGGCGGCGGCGCGCGACAAACGCCTCCAGTCGATCCATCTGGCTGTATCCCAACGCGGCTTGGAAATCTGTCATCCGATAGTTGTAGCCTAAGTCAATCTGTTGGTAATACCATTCCCCATCTGGTTCATGTGTCATCCGTTCGGGGTCGCGAACAATCGCATGCGTTCGAAGGATTTCCAACTTGTCATATAAATCCTTCCGATTCGTCAGCACCATGCCTCCCTCCCCCGCCGTAATAATTTTCACGGGATGGAAGCTGAACACGGTCATATCCGAATACGCACACGAGCCAACCCGTGTCTTCTTATATGTTGCACCTACTGCATGAGATGCGTCTTCAATTATCGTAAAATCATATTGCTTCGCCAACGCATGAATCCGCTCCATATCACAGGATTGGCCGCAAAGATGCACGGGCACAACCACTTTGGGCCGCCCGCCCGCCGCTAGCTTTTTCTCCAGTTCGTCCGCACTCATGTTGTATGTGCTGTCGTCGATATCGACAAAATCCACATCCGCACCACAATACCGACCACAATTCGCCGATGCGACAAAAGTGATGGGAGAAGTCCAAAGCATATCGCCCTTGCCAAGCCCCGCAGCGCGGCAGGCAATATGAAGTGCGGCGGTGGCACTCGTCACCGCCACCGCGTATTTTGCACCGCAATACTCGGCCATCCGCTTTTCAAATCGCTCAACCATAGGCCCTTGGGTTATCAGCGGCGAACGAAGCACATCGACAACAGCTTGGATGTCGTCTTCGCTGACGCTCTGCTTTCCGTAATAAATCATCGGTTCATCTCCCGCAACTCTTCTACTGAAAGAAAATGCGAATTTGTCCCAGAACTGTATTCAAACACATCCGGCACCGGATGCCCCTTTTCGCCGAGGGCGTTAACCGAATAATCCGCTTCGCTCCAGAAACGCGTTGAAGGCATTATAACGTAATGGTCGCCAAATTCCAGTGTTTCATAATAAAGGTCGGCAGGGCACATGACCTCATGCAGCTTCTCTCCCGGACGAATGCCGACAATCTTCGTTGGAAGATGCGGGGCAATAGCCTTTGCGAGATCCATAATACGCATGGACGGGATTTTCGGGATAAAGATTTCGCCGCCCTGCATCCGCTGAAAACTTTTCAGCACGAACTCGACGCCATCCTCCAGCTTCAACCAGAAACGCGTCATCCGCGCATCAGTGATAGGAAGTTCCTTTGCACCGTCCGCGACCAATTTTTTAAAAAAAGGCACTACCGAGCCACGCGAACCTACGACATTGCCATATCGTACTACGGAAAAACGTGTTCCCCGATCTCCCACCATGTTATTCGCTGCCGTAAAAAGCTTGTCCGCGCAGAGCTTCGTTGCACCATACAGATTGACCGGATTGGCGGCCTTGTCCGTGGAAAGCGCAATAACTTTTTTTACGCCGCACTCGATGGCGGCGTTGATGACATTCTGTGCACCATGCACATTCGTCTTGATGCACTCCATCGGATTGTATTCCGCTGCGGGTACTTGTTTCAAGGCTGCCGCGTGAACAACGAAATCCGCTTTGTACATTGCGTGGCAAAGTCGAGCCTCGTCCCGCACGTCCCCGATAAAATAACGCATGCAGGATTGGTTGAATTCCTGCTGCATCTCGAATTGCTTGAGTTCGTCGCGGGAATAGACGATTACTTTGCGGGGGGAATATTTACCCAAAAGAATCTGGATGAATTTTTTCCCGAATGAACCAGTGCCACCAGTAATCAAAACTGTTGCATTGTCAAACATAGTATTGCCCCATTCATTTTAGTCTGAGAATATATCGAAAAATTCTCTTTCGTCCTTTGGGATATATAAATCTTCATTTTGTTTTTCGAGGTTTTCAAAAAGATGTCTATGCATTTCAGAAACTTCACCCTGCATCAGGCGATATAACAATATGCGCTTTATATTATCTCCCCGCAAATCCACTACATCCCTGCATATACAAACAGCCGCAGACCAATCAGTCATCAGGACACTATTTTCGAGCGGACAATTCAAGACTAATAATTCCCAAGGAAGATCCCATCGCTTCAGCATGCGGATGTCATCTCTGGTTCGATATGCGTCAAGAAAATCCTCAGACGCCCGCGGTGCTAATTTGATCCAGACCTTCTTGCAGCACTGCTTTTCCCGGAAAAAGGTTATGATAAAGTTAGCCAAGGCAAGGAGCTTGTTGTATATTTCTTCTTCCTCCAAGTGTTCCTTATATAGCCTCGGGAATAAAATTTTAGTCACAGGATACCCCGCCGACAAATAGCTTGGCATTTTTGATTCTCCTCCGTTGGGATTGAAGAAAATCACCGAATTTCGATAATCTTCGATGTCCTCCGGATGGAACCGAAAAACATGGTTCAATAGCGATACAAATACTCTGTCTGTTCTTTTTATGCTGGGAAGTTTGCAGATTTTCTCCTTGGGAATCGTATGCATTGCAGCATCGGAATAGATATAACATTTTTCGATTATGCGGATAATTTCCGAATCACTATATTTCCCCAAGGAAGGAATGCCAAATCCTTCATCAAGCAACCTGACACGGCAATGTCGATTGGTGCCGATGATATACTCGACCAACGTTTCTACGAGCGGCTTTGTACCATATGTTATCAAGACCTCATAATTTTTCGGTTCCAATTCAGAGCCATTGGCTATCATGTGCCGTATATAGTATTTTGTGCCCAGAAGCGATTTTAAGAACTTGATTCCGAAAAAGCGAATGGAGTTCTGCACTGCCTGTGAAAAACTAATGCTGGATTTCCTCTCAAACGCTTCCTTGAAATATTTGTGCAAGGTATCTTGCTCAATATGCGACTTGACATAAAGCACCTTGCGAAAGAGATTAGTTTCCCGTATCCGTTCCGCCAGTGCTTTTTCTTCACCGCGGTAATTGTCCACAATGATGTCGGCCTCATCATCAGGGTGCATATGATATTTTATGTTCAATGCTGTCAACAACTGGAATTCTGTTGTGCAGCAAAACAGCATTTTCATGAAAACATGCTCCGTTTAATTTTTCTTTCAATTTTAATTTATGCGTTAACCGTTACATTGTCTATTATAGCAGAATTCTCCATAATAATAAAGAAAAACCCATATGGAAGATTTGACAAATCCCAATTGCCGAATCCTTTTACGCGTGATATAGTAAGGCACAGCGATGGTAAAAGGAGCGATTCTATGTTTTTTTCGGCGCTTGGGTTGGTGCTCGTGCTTTTCATTCTGCTTTTGGCGCGGGCGCAACATTTGGAAGATATGACGGCTGGTTGGCGCATAGCTTTGTATGGCGCGCTGGGGCTTTTTTTCGGCGGATTTTTTGCCGACGGTAATGTTTCCGGGATTTTCCACTGGTACGGGAAGACCGGGCTGCTGCTTTCCGCCGGCGGCGACGTCGTGCTTTGGGGCGGCGTCGCCCTTATGGTCATCTGGATCGGCCTTCGGGCCGCGATACGGCTTCGGCATGATGGCA
>CAMVIO010000007.1 GCA_947167555.1 uncultured Selenomonadales bacterium | reverse complement strand
GAGCCGGAGTACGCGCTGGAAGTCTGCAACGCCGTCCTCGACGTCTGGCAGCCGAAAGCCGACCGGAAACCGATCATCAATATTCCTGTGACGGTGGAAATGTCGATGCCTCACATTTACGCGATGCAGGTCGCTTATATCTCGCAGAATCTCAAATACCGCGAGAACGTCGTGCTTTCGCTGCATCCGCACAACGACCGCGGCTGCGGCGTGGCGGACTCGGAAATGGGCCTTCTCGCGGGCGCGGACCGCATCGAGGGAACGCTTTTCGGCAACGGCGAGCGCACCGGCAACGCCGATATTGTCACCATTGGCATGAATATGTTTTCGCTGGGCGTCGACCCGGGGCTGGACTTCTCGAATATGCCGGATCTGACGGAAATGTACGAGCGCGTGACGCGGATGCACGTCCATGACCGCCAGCCTTACGCGGGCGCGCTGGTTTTCGCCGCGTTCTCCGGCTCCCATCAGGACGCCATCGCCAAGGGCATGAAGTGGCGCGAGGAGACGGACCCGGCGCGCTGGACGGTGCCCTATCTCCCCATCGACCCGCAGGACGTGGGCCGCGAGTACGACGCCGACGTGATCCGCATCAACAGCCAGTCCGGCAAGGGCGGCGTCGGCTTCATCATGGAGCACCAGTACGGCGTGGCGATGCCGAAGAAGATGCGGGAGGACTTCGGTTATTTCGTCAAGAGCGTTTCCGACCACAAGCACAAGGAACTCTTGCCCGACGAGATTTATCAGCTGTTCCAGAACGAATATGTCAATGTCGAGATGCCGTACAAGCTGATCGACTTCACGTTGAAAAAGGAGCCGGACGGTTCCCGTTCCGGCGAGGTGGTCATACTGGTGAACGGCAAGGAGCATACATACAAGGCGCGCGGCAACGGACGTCTTGACGCGGTGTCCAGCGCCCTCCAGCAGAACCTCGGCGTCAGTTACAAGGATCTCACATACAGTGAGCACGCTTTGGAAATCGGGCAGGCGTCGCGGGCGATGGCCTATATCGGTATTACCGGGACCGACGGACGTACTTTCTGGGGCGCGGGCATGGACACCGATATCATCACGGCGTCGATCCTCGCTCTCGTCAGCGCGATCAATCGGATGAAGCACGCGGGATAAAGAGATAAAAGGGGAAAAGAGCGACATGGAAAACACGTGTCGCTCTTTTGCCGTCTTTTGGGCATGTGCCGGGAACATTTTTTTGAAAATCTTGCCTGATATGCGAAAAAAGGGGTTGCGGCGGCGGATTTGTCTGTTATAATAAAGTTATCGTAGTATGCGCGTAAACGTAATCAAACGAGGGGGAAGTTTTCAATGGGGTTCATGAAAAAAGTTTGCGGCAAACTGGGGCTGACAGATTCGTCGGAAAATGACGACCTTTTGGAAGAAGAATTATTGGACGAAGAAGAGGAGCAGCCGAAGCTTGCTTCCGAAGTGAAATCGACGCATACGGCGCCGCGTTCCGCTATGCCTTCCAATGTGGTGGATATCCATTCTGTGGCGAACGGTACGCTTCGTTCGAAGATGAAAGTGGTCGTCATCGAGCCGCAGAGTTTTGACGATGTGCAGCAGGTGGCAAACTGCCTGAAGGAAAAGCGTCCCGTGGTCATCAATTTTGAGCATACGGACGCGGAAGTGGCGCATCGCATCATTGATTTTATCAGCGGCACGACTTACGCGATTGCCGGCGATATCAAGAAGCTGGGGCACAATGTGTTCCTTTGCGCGCCGAGCAATGTCAGCGTGTCTTATACGCAGGAGCGAGGCTCGATCCCGACGGATATGACGTGGCTTAAGAAATAAGGGAAGCGAGAAAATGGCAGGGAAAATTGGTTTTATTGGCGGCGGAATGATGGCCTCTGCAATCGTGGCGGGGCTGACGGATCGTATGGGGTATGATCCTGATTTGATTTTCGTTTCCGATCTGAGCGAGGAGCGTTGCGCGTTCCTTCGCGATACCTATCATGTCCATGCCTCTGTGGGCGCGGATAGCTTTATTACCGACGTGGATACGCTGGTACTGGCGGTAAAGCCGCAGGCGGCGCAGGCAGCGATGCGGGAAGTCGCGCCAAAGACGCCGAATAATACCGTGGTGGCGTCTATCGTGGCGGGGCTGACTTTGGCGTCGCTGGAGGCGCATTTCATGAAGCAGCCGATCGTGCGCGTGATGCCGAATACGCCGCTTTCAGTGGGCACCGGGATGTCGGCGTATGCATTGAATAAAAAGGCGGAACAAGCGGACGTGCATATCGTGGAGGAAATCTTGTCCGCCTGCGGGCGCGCGGTGAAGGTGCAGGAATCCATGATGAACGCGGTGACGGGACTCTCGGGCAGCGGCCCCGCCTATGGTTTCCTGATGATCGATGCGCTGTCGGACGGCGGCGTGATGGCGGGATTGCCGCGTGAAACGGCGACGCTTTTGGCGGCGCAGACGATACTTGGCGCGGCGCAGATGGTGCTCGCTACGGGCAAGCATCCCGATGTGCTGCGCGATCAGGTGACTTCTCCGGCCGGAACGACGATCGCGGGCGTGCGTGTAATGGAAGACAAGGGCGTGCGCGGCGCACTGATCGACGCGGTGATTGCCGCAACGCAACGTTCGGAGGAGCTGGGAAAAGCGAAATGACGACGGCACGGGAGAAAATCACAAGGTTTTACCGAGGGACGGAAGGGGAAGCGACAGCTGCCCGTCTTGTCGATCTAGCGGAACAAACGGTGCGGTCGCGGAAATTTCGGGAGTCGGATTATCTCGACCCCTATGGGATGGAAATTGCGGAGACGGTGGCGGCGAATTATGACGGCGTCTCCGTTTCGTTTGACGGCGGGTATCCCGGCGCGGAGCGGCAGAAGGCGGTTTTTGCGCACGCGGACTTTGGGGGCGCGCCGTCTTTTGATATTGCGGTGGTCCGTGCGGAGTGGAACGCGGAGTTCGCGCGCCTCACACATCGCGACGTGTTGGGGGCGCTGACGGGACTCGGCGTCGCGAGGGAGCGGATCGGGGATATCCTGGTGACGGCAGGCGCGGTGCGCGTGCTGACAGATCGGAAAATGATGGAGTTCCTGCTGGCGGAATGGACGATGATCGGCGCGGCGCATGTACGCGTAGAGCAGGACAGCACGGATTCCATTGCGCCGAGGGAGGAACGCACGAAAGAAATCAGCGCGACCGTGGCTTCGCTGCGTGTGGATTCCGTGGCGGCGGCAGGGTTCGGCGTTTCCCGTAGTCGTGCCGCTTCCGACATTGAGTCGGAAAAGCTCAGGGTCAACTGGCAGCCGGTGAAGAACGCAGCGCAGGCGGTGAAAGAAGGAGATATCCTTTCGATGCGCGGCCGGGGCAGGGTGGAAGTCGTAGAAGTTCGCGGCAAGACGAAAAAAGGACGTATCGGAATTTCGCTTCGGCGATATTTATGATATCTATGAAAGGCAGGGAATATACAGATGTTGACGCCCGCAGATATACATAACAAGGAATTCAGCCGTGGTTTTCGCGGATACAACGAAGAGGAGGTCGACGATTTTCTCGACGAGGTCATCGAAAGCGTCGAGGAAATGATGAAGAAAATCTCCAAGCTGGAAGACGATCTGGCGCTGGAGCAAAAGAAGGTTGCGCAGTACCAGGACATGGAGAAGAATCTTCAGGATACGCTGGCGGTGGCTCAAAAGACGGCGGAGGACGTCGTGGAAAGCGCGAAGGAGCGCGCGGCAGAGATGGAGCATGCGGCAAAGGAGGATTGCGACCGTCTCCGTCATCAGACGGAAATGGCGATTCAGCGCCGCATGGACGACGCGATGGTAAAGGTGCGCGATCAGCAGACGCTGTATGAAGCGGGCGTCGCGCGCGAAAAACAGTTTATCGTGCGTTTGCGCTCGTTGCTCCGCTCGGAATTGGCTATATTGAGTGCCGACGGTCTCACGGAAATCATCGGGGCGGACGAGAATTTGCAGGCTTCGGCGCCTTCCCCCGAGTCAACATCATCAACGCCGGAAGCTCCTGTGTCTGCGCCGAATTCTGATTCATGGAGGGGACAGCCGATGGGGAATACTCCGGTGGAGACGGACGCCCGCGTACTTGCGCAGCAAAGGGAAGCAGAGATGCGAAAAGGAAATGATTGAGGTTTTGAATTTGTCTGTATTGGCCGTCAGTTTTTTCCTAATCCTGGCGGATCAAGCGGTTAAGCTGGGAATTGCTCGGACGATGCAGTTGGGGGAATCCATTCCCGTACTGCAGGGAATTTTCCATATCACCTATATCGAAAATCCGGGCGCCGCGTTTGGGATGTTTGCGAACCAAAGATGGGTTTTTATTGTCGCGGGGATTTTTGTGGTTTTCGCGGCGGGCGTGATGTATCGACGGATCTCCGAGACGGGGCGGCTGGTGCGCCTGGGCGCGGCACTACTTTTAGGCGGCGCGGTGGGCAACCTGATCGACCGCATCCGGCTGGGGCGCGTGATTGATTTTCTGGATTTTCGGGTGTGGCCGGTGTTCAATATCGCGGATATCGGGATTTGCGTAGGCGTCGCCTGCCTGATTTACGCGCTTATGCGTGACGGGGAGAAGGAACGGGAATGACGGAGTTTACGGCGGATCGCGACGGGGAACGGCTGGATGTTTTTCTGGCGCGAATGGATGAAACGCTTTCGCGTTCGCGTGTCCAGCGGCTCATCGCGGACGGCCATGTCATGGTCGACGGCAAAACGCCGAAGGCGAGCCAGCGGCTTTCGGAGGGAGCGACGGTGGCGGTGGAGATGCCGGAGCCGGAAGCGACGGATATTTTGCCGGAACAGATTCCTCTCGATATCCTATACGAGGATGAGGACGTCATCGTGGTGAACAAGGCGAGGGGGATGGTCGTGCATCCGGCGGCGGGCGTTTCCCGAGGGACGCTGGTGAACGCGCTGTTGGCGCATTGCAAGGACCTTTCCGGCATCAACGGGGCACTCCGTCCCGGGATTGTTCATCGGTTGGACAAGGATACCTCGGGCGTCATGATTGCGGCGAAAAACGACGCGGCGCACCGTTCGCTGGCGGAACAGATTCAGCAGAAAACGGCAAAGCGCGTCTACTGGGCAATCCTGACAGGCAATATTGCCGAAGAGGAAGGTGTGATCCACGGCGCCATCGGGCGAAATCCGAAGGATCGGCAGAAGATGGCTGTGGTGCGCGAGAACGGGAAAGACGCGACGACGAAATTTCGGGTGCTGGAGCGATTCGGCACCTATACATTGGTAGAATGCCGCCTGATGACGGGTCGCACGCATCAGA
The DNA here is from genome assembly GCA_947167555.1 of uncultured Selenomonadales bacterium. Taxonomy (GTDB): domain Bacteria; phylum Bacillota; class Negativicutes; order Selenomonadales; family Selenomonadaceae; genus RUG12372. The sequence continues at coordinate 16,124 of CAMVIO010000007.1, read as the reverse complement.
TTCGTGTCCACATGGCCTATATCGGCCATCCGGTGGTGGGCGATCCGAAGTACGGCGCGAAGAAATGCCCGTTTTCCATCGAGGGGCAGGCGCTCCATTCCAAGACGCTGATGTTCACGCATCCGCGCACAGGGGAAAGGATGGAATTCGAGGCGCCGCTGCCGGAAGATATGCAAATGATTCTGGATGATTTGCGCGGAAAGAAATGATAGGGGGATGACGGATGAAAAAACGTATCGAGAAAACGGTGCTGATGGACGCGGACGGCGTCCGCCGCGCTTTGACGCGTATCGCCCATGAAATTGTAGAAAAAAACAAGGGCGTGGAAAATCTGGTGCTCGTCGGGATACGGACCCGAGGCGTTCCTCTTTCGGAACGCGTAGCGGAGGAGATAGAGAAAATCGAGGGTATTCGTCCGCCACAGGGCGTGCTGGATATAACGCTGTACCGCGACGACTTGTCGATGCTGGATTACCAGCCTTTGGTACGTCCGACGGAGATGCCGGTGGACATCGACGGAAAGACGGTCGTGCTGGTGGATGACGTTCTCTTTACGGGGCGGACTATCCGCTCGGCCTTGGACGCGCTGATCGACATGGGGCGTCCGAAGAGCATCCAGCTTGCCGTGCTGATCGACAGGGGCCATAGAGAGCTGCCGATTCGCGCCGATTACGTCGGCAAGAATGTCCCCACAGCCGCGCGTGAGACAGTCAGCGTGCAGCTGTCGGAAACGGACAAGGAAGAGAAAGTTGTTCTCGGAGAGATCGTGGAAGAATAAAGGAATAAGAAACTCCCCTTGTGAAGGCAGCCGCTCTGCCTTTCATAAGGGGAGTTTCTTTTTTGCGTTTGTTATTCTCGTTAACCTTTGAACAGCGTTCCAAAGATGCCGCGGGCGAGGCTGGCGCCGAGATTTCCGCCGAGGGTTTTGCCGAAGGAGCCGCCTGCGGTGGCGCCGAGGCTCTTTCCTACGGCGCGGCCTACCGTGCCGAGGACGCTGTTGCCGACGGACTTGATTGCCTGGTTCTTCGCGCGTTCCGCAGCGGCGGCCTGTTTTTCCGCTTCCTTTGCGAGTCGCGCTTCTTCCTTCGCCTGTTCGCGGGCGATGCGCGCTTCTTCTTTCGCCTGTTCTTTTGCGAGACGGGCGTTTTCTTTTGCCTGCTCTTTCGCGAGACGCGCGTCTTCTTTCGCCTGCTCCGCCTCTTCGGCGGCGCGTTGGCGGGCGGCCGCTTCCTCCTGTCCGTGCCGCATCAGGAATTCATAAGCGGAATCGGAATCGTAGCTTTCCGCGTATTTGCCGTAAAGCATGCTGCCTTTGATAGCCTGGTCGCGCTGGTTTTCGGTGATGCCGCCCATGCTGCACTGGGGAGGCAGGATCGAGACCTTTTGCGCCATGCCGGGCGTGCCGTCTTCGCCGAGGAAGGAGACGAGCGCCTTACCCGTGCCGAGAGCCTGAATGACTTCGACCGCGTTGAAGGCAGGATTCTCGCGGAAGGAGGCAGCCGCCGCCTTGACGGATTTCTGCTCGGCGGGGGTGTATGCGCGAAGGCCGTGCTGGATTTTGTTGCCAAGCTGAGCAAGTACGCCGTCGGGAATGTCGCGCGGGTTCTGCGTGCAGAAGTAAACGCCGACGCCTTTCGAGCGAATCAATTTGACGACCTGCTCGATCTTGTCGAGGAGCGCTTTCGACGCGCCGTCGAACAGCAGATGCGCTTCGTCGAAGAAGAAGACCATCTTCGGCTTCGGCATGTCGCCGACCTCGGGCAGCGTTTCGAACAGCTCGGACAGCATCCAGAGCAGGAAGGTCGAGTAGAGCTTTCCGTTGCTGATCAGGCTCTCGCTGTCGAGGATGTTGATCATGCCCTTGCCCATGTCCTGCGCCATCCAGTCGTGGATGTTCAGAGCGGGTTCGCCGAAGAATACGTCGCCGCCGGCAAGCTCCAAAGCGACGATTGCGCGCTGGATCGCCGAAAGCGACGCGGCGCTCATCTTGCCGTAATCCGGCTCGAAGTCGCCCCGGTGGTCCTGGATATAATTGATGCACGCCTTGATGTCCTTCGTGTCGATCAGGAGCAGATTGTTGTCGTCGGCAATCTTGAAGATGATGTTCAAAAGCGCGCTTTGCAGGTCGTTCAGCTCCAGGATGCGCGCGAGGAGCAGCGGCCCGATTTCCGAAACGGTGGTGCGAAGCGGGATGCCGTTCTTGCCGAAAATATCCCAAAGCGTCACGGGGCAGCCCTTATAGCTGAAACCGGCTTCCGCGAGGCCGAATTTCGCGATACGTTTCTGCATGTCCTCGCTGTCCGTGCCGGGGCAGAGCATGCCGGCGATGTCGCCCTTGACGTCCGCCATGAACACGGGAACTCCCATTTCGCTGAATGTCTCCGCCATCACTTTCAGCGTGACGGTCTTGCCGGTGCCGGTGGCTCCGGCCACGAGTCCGTGACGGTTCGCCATCTTTGGCAGGATAAAAATATTTTCTCCTTGATCGTTTTGCGCAATCCAAATTTTACCGTCCTTTAACATAAGAGCCTCCTTCAATTCATGGTGCCTACCGCGCAGTTTTTTCAAACATGTATATTATAGCAGAAGGTGAGAAAATAAGGAACTGTCTGACAATAACTTTCTGCGGATCGCGGCGTGAATGCTGAAGTGACGGTGGATTTCGCTATTGCTGGAAAAATTTTTTTTCAAGCGTTTTCTAAATGGCAAAGGTGTGGTACAATACTATAGCTTGAAAATGGCAAGGTATAGGAACATTGTTTCTATATGGCATATTGTGGTGTATTGAGGAAGGAGCTTATCTAAGAAATGTGGAGCATTTTTGGCGGTTTTTCGCGTGACATGGGGATCGATCTCGGGACGGCGAACACGCTGGTGCATGTGAAGGGCAGAGGTATCGTCCTTCGCGAGCCGTCCGTGGTGGCGATAAAGAGCGACAACGGCGAGGTACTGGCGGTCGGCGAGGAAGCGAAGCGCATGATCGGGCGCACGCCGGGCAACATCGTGGCGATCCGTCCGATGAAGGACGGCGTGATTGCCGACTTCGACGTGACGCAGGCGATGCTCAAGTATTTCATTCGCAAGGCGATGAACACGAAGACTTTCGTTCGTCCGCGCGTCGTGGTCGGCGTGCCGTCGGGCGTGACGGAGGTCGAGAAACGCGCGGTCATCGACGCGGCGCAGCAGGCGGGCGCGCGGGAGGCGTATCTGATCGAGGAGCCAATGGCGGCGGCTATCGGCGCGGGGCTTCCTGTCGAGGAAGCGACGGGCAGCATGGTCGTCGATATCGGAGGCGGCACGACGGAAATTGCGGTCATTTCGCTTGGCGGCATCGTGACGAGCCGTTCGATTCGTATCGGCGGCGACGAGATGGATTCGTCCATCGTCCAGTATGTCAAGCGTGTTTATAATCTGATGATCGGCGAGCGCACGGCGGAGGAGGTCAAGATGATGATCGGCTCCGCGATCGTGGATCCCGCGACGGAGAAGGCGATGGATATCCGGGGCCGCGATCTCGTCAGCGGCTTGCCGAAAACGCTGAATATCAAGGCCAGCGAAGTGCGCGAGGCTCTGAATGAACCGATTTACAAAATCATCGACGCGGTGAAGGCGACACTGGAAAAGACGCCGCCGGAGCTGGCGGCGGACGTGATGGATCACGGCATCATGATGACGGGCGGCGGCGCGCTTCTGACGAATCTTGATAAGTTGCTGTCCCGCGAGACGGGAATGCCCGTACTGGTATCGGAGGACGCGCTTTCCTGTGTTGGAGAGGGAACGGGACGCTCGCTTGAGAACATCGAGCTTTTGAAGCGTGTAGTCATGACGACGAAGAAGTTGAAATAAATGAGCAAGGTTAAGCGCGAGGGCGAGTCCGGGCGCACGACATGGCTGCTCGTTTTTGTTACGGTCAGCGTTTTTTGCGTCGTCTTTTTCGCTGCGCGCGGGCGGTTTTCGACGCCCTTTTCCAGTCCTGCGGTTATTACGCTCCTTGCGCCGTTTCAGCGTGCCGCCTCGTGGGCGGGGGATCAGGTGCGGGGGATAACGACGACCGTTTGGGACATTCTGACGGTGCATCAGCAGAATCAAATGCTCCGCAGTGAAGTGGAGCAGCTTCGGATGCAGAACGTGAAGGCGGACGAGTACGCGGCTGAAAATATTCGTTTGAGGGAGCTTTTGGGCTATAAGCAGGCCGCGACGCAGTTCGATCTTGTGATGGCGCACGTTATCGGGCGGGAACCGGCGACTTGGACGCGCATGATCGTCATTGATCGGGGAACCCAGCACGGCGTACAGAAAAATATGGCCGTGGTCACGGCTCGCGGTCTTGTGGGCACTGTGACGGATGCCGGCCCGATTTCCTCGAAGGTACAGCTTATCCTCGATCCGCGCGCGGCGGCGGGCGCGTTGGTGCAGCGTTCCCGTGTGGCGGGAGTTGTCAAGGGGACGCCGGATGACGCAATGCATCCGCGTCTGATCAATGTTCCGCGCGGTCAGGATATGGCGGAAGGCGACATCATCGTCACGTCGGGGTTCGGGGGGATTTACCCGAAAGGCATCATGATCGGCACTGTGTCCGCCGTCAAGAATGACAGCGGCGGGCTTCTTCATTATGCGGTAATTGAACCGGCTACCGATTTTCAACGGTTGGAGGATGTGGCGGTTATCGTGGCGTCCCGGGAGGCTCCGCCGGAGCCATGGCAGCCGCCGAAGCAGACGCCGGGGACGGAGACGGACCCGAAGGCAGCGCTTGCGGCACAGGAAGCGGCCAGAAGAGCGGCCCAGCAGCCTCCCGCACCGGCGCAGCCTGCGGCGCAAAATCAGCCTGCGGCGACTAACCAGCCGTCGGCTGCGAATCCGTCGGCACAGCCTCAACCCGCAGTGCCGGTACAGCCGGAACCGGAACCTGTTCCGGAACCGACGCCGGAACCTGTGCCGACCGCACCTGCCGCTCCGGCTCCGGAACAACCGAAACCGGCGCAGCCGACGCCGGCTCGTCCCACGATTCCGGGAGCAGGTGCGAAGCGATGAAAAAGTTCGGCGCGCAGGCGCTGTATGTTATTGCGCTTTATGTGATCCAGTCGTCGCTCCTGCCGTTCCTGGCATGGCATGAGATCAGCGCGGACCTCCTTTTGGTGGCTGTGGTTTCCGTGTCTTTCTTGCGGGGCAGCCGGGAGGGCGTTGCTTTCGGGTTTTGCGCCGGACTTTTGCAGGACCTTGCCACGGGATCTTTTTTCGGCGTGAATATTTTCAGCAAGATGGTGATTGGCTACGGGTGCGGCGCTTTCGCGAGACACTTCTTCAAGGAACAATATTTCCTTCCGGTGTTTTCTGTGATTGCCGCCAGTATAGCGAATTATTTCATCATTTTGATGTTCATGATTTTGCTTGGCTACCGCTTTGACTGGAAAGATCAGCTTTCCGAGCTTTTGCTTCCGATGGTGGTTTTTAACGCGGTGTTTGCGTTTCCGGTGCATTACTGGACGCGGAGACTGTCCGAACGCTTTGGTGCGAAAAGCTGAGAACGGTTGGTTTCCCAATGGGATTGACAGTTTATGTTGCATGAATTTGAATTACGCTTAAAATTTTTGAGCGGATTGATTGTTTTGGTTATCGTCCTGCTGATTGCGCGTGCTGGATATTTGCAGGTTTATCAGGGCGACGAGTATGCGCGCCGTTCCGACGGCAACCGGACGCGGCTTGTTCCGACGGTGGCGTCCCGGGGGACGTTTTACGATTGCAATGGGCTAAGCATCGTTGAGAACCGGCCGAGCTTTGTCGTTTCGCTTCTGCCCCTGACCGCGCCGATTCAGCCGGAAGTCATCACAAGGCTTTCCGAGCTGCTTCATGTGCCGAGGGAAGAGATTGACGCGAAGGTCAAAGCGCATACCGGCTATGAGCCGATCCGTATCAAGGGCGACGTCGGCGCGGATATCCTGACGGTGATTGAGGAACAGAGCGCCCTGTATCCGGGCGTCATCATCGAGGTGCAGGCAGTCCGCGATTATCTTTACAAAGCGCAGGGGGCGCATATCCTCGGCTACGTCAGCGAGATCAGCGAGACGGAGCTGGATGAGCGCAAGGACGAAGGGTACAGGACCGGCGACATTATCGGGCAGTTCGGCCTGGAACGGATTTATGACAAAGAGCTTCGCGGGACAAACGGCGGCGAATTGGTTGAAGTTGATGTCACGGGCAAGCCGGTGCAGATTCTGGGGCAGAAAGACCCGATTTCCGGGCATGATTTTCATCTGACGATTGATTGGCGGCTTCAGGCCGCGACGGAAAAGGCCGTTGACGACCAGCTTTCGCTGATTGGGGCGCAGGCCGCAGCCGCTGTCGTGATGAATCCCCAAACGGGCGAGGTGCTGGCGATTGTCAGCCGACCCGCGTTTGACCCGAATCTTTTCGTGCACGGCATTTCGGAAGCGAATTGGAAGATGATCAACGAGAACCCGAACGACCCGCTGGACAACAAGGCTATCACGGGCGAATATCCGCCCGGTTCGACGTTCAAGATCGTCACGGGTACGGCGGCGTTGTCGGAAGAAGTGGTAACGCCGAACGAGATGATTCTCGATACGGGTGTTTACTGGCTGGGCGAAAAAGGCAACGCGGGCGGAGAGGTCCTCGGATGGCTCGATTTTACCAGTGCGCTTTCGCATTCCGACAACTATTATTTTTATGAAATGGGCTACCGGCTTGGCGTTGATCGGCTGGAAAGATATGCTCGGATGTTCGGTCTCGGTGAAAAGACGGGGATTAATCTCCCGTATGAATCAGAGGGACTTGTGCCGAGTCGGGAGTATAAGGAAAAATATCTCGACGACGAGTGGTATGATTCCGAGACGCTGGATGCGGCCATCGGACAGGGCTTCAATCTCGTGACGCCGCTGCAGGCGGCGATGGTAATGGGAGAAATCGCCGCGAACGGAAAACGTTTTCAGCCGTATCTGGTTCATAAAATCGTTGACGCGGACGGGAAAGTCCTCAAAGAATTCCAGCCCAAGCTCCTGTCCACACTGGATGTGCCGGACGAGGTGATTCGGCTTGTGCAGCAAGGACTTCGGGATGTCACAAAAGAAGGAACGGCGGCAGGGGTATTCGGCGCAGGTTTTCCGGTGGATATCGCCGGAAAGACGGGGACGGCGGAAAATTCGCAAGGCGCGGATCACGGTTGGTTCGTAGCTTACGGTCCTTTCGCGAATCCGAATATCGTCGTGGCGGTCATCGTCGAGAACGGCGGTTTCGGTTCCCAGTCCGCGGTGCCAATTGGAAAGCGGATATTGGAGGCGGCCTTTGGCCTTGACGGTTCGATTCCATTTGCGGAAGCGCCCGGAAATAAGCGGCGGTAAAAAAATTGCAGGATTTTCTTTATGCAAGGCGAATATCATATTGTTAAGGTTTTTCTATTATGACAGATTGAAGTGGGGTAGCCATGAGCGGGGAAATCGTAAAACTGAAGGGGAATCGCGGCGGATTGCAGCTCGTATTTGCGCCGAATGCCGATTTCGAATCTATCCGGGACGATATCCAGCGCAAGTTGGAAGAAGGCTCGCGTTTTTTCCGTAGGGGAACGGAAATCCAGATTGCTCCGGGTGTGCTTTCCGAAGCGAACGAAGCTGTCTTGCGGAAGCTGTTTCATCGGCATGGCGTCCTGTTCCGGGTGGAGGAACCCGTCGAGCCGCCGCCGAGACCGAAAACGGAGCAGAAGCCTGCTGCGCCTCCGAAGCCGAAGCCGGAGCCCATCGTGGAGCCGCCAAAGGCGATCCCTTCGATGGATGAGCCGCAGATGCTTGTCGTGAATCGTACAATTCGTAGCGGGCAGGAAATCAAAACGCCGGGCTCGGTGATGATTTGCGGGAACGTCAATCCGGGTGCGCAAATCATTGCGGGCGGGAGCATCGATATCCGGGGCGCGTGCAAGGGCCTTGTCCATGCGGGCGCGTATGGAGATACCTCGGCGTTTATAGTGGCCGATCAACTGATGCCGACGCAAATCCGGATTGCGGACAGGATCGCGCAGCCGCCGGAAAACATGAAGAAACCGCAGGCGGCTGAACGGGCGTCGATCAAAGACGGCAAAATTGTGATTGAACCAATGGAAAGGCAGGAAATAAAGGCATGAGCGAAGTTATTGTCATCACATCGGGAAAAGGTGGCGTCGGGAAGACGACGACCACGGCAAATTTGGGCGTAGGGCTCGCTATTCGCGGCAAGAAGGTCGTCCTTGTCGATACGGATACCGGCCTTCGGAATCTCGACCTTTTGCTGGGGTTGGAGCGCCGCATTGTATATACGCTGGTGGACGTGGTGCAGAAGCGTGTGAACTACGGGCAGGCTTTGGTGCGCCATAAAAAGTATACGAACCTGTTCCTGCTCCCGACTTCACAAGTTGCCGACAAGACGGCTATCGAGCCGGAGCAGATGCTCGATATTGTCGAGGCGATGAAGAACGAGTTTGATTATATCCTGATTGATTGCCCCGCAGGTATTGAGCAGGGGTATGAGACAGCTGTCATCGGCGCGGATTGGGCCATCGTCGTCACGATGCCGGAGATTTCCGCCGTTCGTGACGCGGACAAGATCATCGGGAAGCTTCAGGCCTCCAACAAGAAGATCAAGCTGGTGGTGAACCGCATCCGTCCGCAGATGGTCAAGGACGGCACGATGCTCGATATGACGTCTATCGACGACATTCTTTCGGTGGAATGCATCGGGCAGGTGCCGGATGACGAGAAGGTAGTGGATTCAGCCAACCGAGGCGTTCCTGTCGTCGAGTGGAAGGATTCCGCCGCAGGTGACGCGTATCGGGATATCGTCGGCCGCGTCTGTGGCGAGGAGATTCCGTTCAAGCCGTTGGAGACGGAAAACTTCTGGCAGCGCTTGAAGCATGTGTTCGGGCATTAAGGAGGAGATGGAAGTATGTTCAATTTTCTGAAGTTCTTTGGCGGAAAATCCGACAGCTCCTCCGAGCAGGCGCATAAGAGACTGAAGTTTGTACTGATTCATGACCGGGCGAATGTGTCCCCCGAGGTCATGGAGCATATCAAGAACGACATCATCAAGGTCATTTCCAATTACATGGAAATCGATCAGAAGGGGATGGACATCTCCCTGGAGAACGATGAGGACGCTGTCGCGCTGGTCGCAAATATTCCCGTGAACCGTATGCGGCCGGTAGTGGGACGCAAGCATTAACTTTACGGAAAATGCCGACGCGGGTTGCGTCGGCGTTTTTTAGCTCGATATCTTCATTTTCGTTGGAGGCAGGTTTGAATGAACAAGCGATGGCTTCGGCGTATGGATTTTACGCTGATTATTGCGGCGGTCGCGATTATTTTGATGAGCCTTGTCACGATCGGCAGTGCGACGCATATCAACGCGGCGTCTGCGGGGGGCTACGGTTTCGTGCAGCGGCAAGGTGTGTTTGCGGTGCTGAACATCGCGCTGGCAGTCTTCCTGATGAATTTTGATTACAAGATGCTGCAGCGATACGGTACGAAGCTTTACGTTGTCAATATCGTGCTGCTTCTTGCGGTCATGCTGTTCGGGCACAGCGCACTCGGCGCTCAGCGATGGATCCAGCTCGGCCCGATCACTTTGCAGCCCTCGGAGTTTTCCAAGGTCATAATGATCATTTCGTTGGCGGCGCTTTTGGAGGACAAGGTCGGGAAACTCAATTCCCTGCGAGACCTCCTGCCAATCGCCGCGTTTGTCGGCCTGCCCTTCGTTCTCGTACTGAAACAGCCGGATCTTGGCACATCGTTGGTGTTTATCGCGATTTTCCTCGGCATGATCTTCGCCGCCGGCGTCAACCTGAAGCTGCTGGGCGCGATTTTCGGCGCGGGGGTGTTGGCGAGTCCTGTGCTTTGGCATTTCCTGAAGGATTACCAAAAAATGCGGATTCTCGTTTTCCTTGACCCGAACGTCGATCCACTCGGCTCCGGCTATCATATCATCCAGTCGGAGATCGCCATCGGCTCCGGGCAGCTTTTCGGCAAAGGGCTTTTCGAGGGAACCCAGAGTCAGCTGGATTTCCTGCCGGAGAATCACACGGACTTCATCTTCGCCGTGGTAGGCGAGGAAATGGGCTTCATCGGTGCGGCGTTCCTGTTGCTGCTGTATTTGATCCTGTTGTGGAGGGGAATACGGATCGCGCAGGACGCCAGCGATACCTTTGGGATGCTTTTAGCGGTTGGCGTCACATCGATGTTGGCCTTCCATGTGCTGGTCAATATCGGAATGACCATGGGCATCATGCCCGTGACGGGCATTCCTCTGCCGCTGATGAGCTACGGAGTCAGCGCCCTGACGACGAATATTATGGCAATCGCATTGTTGTTGAACATTTACATGAAAAAACAACGACTTATTTTTTAACAAAAGGATGAACAACATGGTATCATTGACGCCCGATCTTTTGCAGGCGGTGACGAAGCCTGCAAGGTATACGGGTCATGAATGGAACAGCAGCGGCAAGTGTCATGCAGACGTTTCCTGCACGTTCGCGTTTTCGATGCCGGACGTCTATGAGGTCGGCATGTCGAACCTCGGGCTGAAGATTCTCTACGAGATATTGAATCGAAGGGACGACACGGCGGCGGAGCGCGTCTACGCGCCGTGGGTCGATATGGAGGCGGAAATGCGGAAGCGCGGGCTGCCGCTTTTTTCGCTGGAAACGAGGACTCCCGTCCGGGAATTTGACTTTCTCGGCTTTTCGCTGCAATACGAGATGATTTACACGAACGTCCTCAATATGCTTGACCTCGCTGGGATTCCCCTTTTGGCTTCGGAGCGTGGCGAGGGTGAGCCCTTTGTGGTCGGCGGCGGACCGTGCGTCTATAATGTGGAGCCCGTCGCCGATTTTTTTGACCTTTTCGTGATCGGCGAGGGCGAAGAGGTTTTGGGTGAGCTCGTTTCGCTTTTCGTCGCATGGAAGAGAGAGGGACGCCCGGGGGGACGCAAAGAGTTTTTACGTCGTGCTGTTGGGATTTCCGGTATTTACGTTCCGTCGCTCTATGCGCCCCGTTACGATGCCGCTGGGGATTTTTGCGGTATGGAACGGCTCGACGAGGCGGCGCCCGCTGTCGTGTATAAGCGTCTCATGCGCGACATGGACGAGGCGGGAACGATGGAAAAGCCTGTCGTTCCTTATATCGACATCGTCCATGACCGAATCATGCTGGAGCTGTTTCGCGGTTGTTCCCGGGGATGTCGTTTCTGCCAGGCGGGTATGGCGTATCGGCCCGTGCGGGAACGCAGCAAAGAAAGACTGCGTTCGCTGGCTCGGAAAATGGCGGACGTCACCGGATACGACGAAATGTCTCTGACGTCGCTTTCCTCGGCGGATTATTCGTGTCTTGACGGGCTGGTTGACGACCTGATGGAGGATTTTGCCGGAGAGCAGGTCAGTTTTTCGTTGCCGTCGCTTCGCATCGACAGTTTTTCCATCGGGCTTGCCGACAGGATGCAGCAGGTCAGGAAAAGCGGGTTGACCTTCGCGCCGGAAGCGGGGACGCAGCGGATGCGCGACGTCATCAACAAGGGGGTCACGGAAGAAAATCTTCTGCAGGCGGTCTCGGCGGCCTTCGAAAAGGGCTGGAAGTCCGTCAAGCTTTATTTCATGCTCGGGCTTCCGACGGAAACCGACGAGGATATTATAGGTATTGCGCGGCTTGCGAAAAAGGTTGTGGACCGTTATCAGGAAATCAAAGGGAAGCGCGGCGCGAAGGTCACGATCAGCGTTTCCTGTTTCGTGCCGAAGGCCTTTACGCCGTTCCAGTGGGCGGCGCAGGATTCGCTGGAGGAATTTGAGCGCAAGCAGCATCTTTTGAAGGAAAATATTCGCGACCGTTCCATCCAGTTCAATTATCACGACGCGCGGGTCAGCCGCTTGGAGGGCGTGCTGGCGCGAGGAGATCGCCGTTTGTCCAAGGTGATTTTCGAGGCGTGGAAACGCGGGGCGAAGTTCGATGGATGGAGCGACCAGTTTCATGAGGAATACTGGCTGGACGCTTTCGAGGCGCTCGGCGTTGTGCCGGAATATTACAACGGGCGGGAGCGGGAAAAGGAAGAAAAATTCCCCTGGGAGCATACGTCTCCGGGCGTTTCCCGTGCGTTCCTCTGGACGGAGCGCGAACGCAGCCTGCGGGGAGAGTTGACGCCGGACTGCCGACGGGGGCGCTGCACGGGATGCGCCGTTTGTCCGACGCTGGATGCCCGTGTTATCGACAGGGAGGCACGGTCATGAGCGAAAATGCCAAAAACGCGGTGCAGCGCGCTATGATCTATTGCCGCGCACGGATCACGAAAGACGAGCCGCTCCGGTATATCTCCCATCTCGATTATGCGTCTATGATGCAAAGGGCGATTCGACGCGCGAAAATTCCCGCCGCTTATTCCGAAGGCTTCAATCCGCATATGAAGCTTAGCTTCGCGTCGGCGCTTTCGGTCGGCGTCACCAGCAACGCAGAATATATGGATTTGGAACTCGCGCGACCGATGGAGGAGCACGCAATCGGAGAGAGCCTTCGTCCCGCGCTGCCGGAAGGTGTCCGTTTGATCGCTTTGCGTGTGATGGCGGGAAAGCCAAAGGCTTTGATGTCGCTCACGGATGAAGCTGTCTATGAGATCACGGTTCCGTTGTGCGGCGCTTTTTCCGATGCGCAGAAGGTTCTTGAAGACTTCAATGCAACGAAGGAATGTACGTTCCTTCGAAAGACTCCCAAGAAAACGAGGGAAATCGAAGTCCGTCAATATCTCTGCGGCAATCTTTACGCGGAAGCGGCGGAGGACGATTTGCTCCGCCTGGTGATGGCAATCCGCATTACGCCGGGGGGAAGCGTTAAGCCGCAAGAGATATTGGCGCTGCTTTGCGAAAGATTTTCGCTCCTCGTTCACGCGGAGACGGCGCTCGTCCATCGGAGCGCGCTGCTCTGCAACGGGCAGGATCTTCTTTCGGCGGGAGGGGCGAAGCCGTGAAAAACATTCTTCTAAACGCGACGCCGGAAGAGACGCGTATGGTTCTGACGGAGGACGACCGTCTGATTGAAATGGGGATCGAGCGTCCTTCCCATTCCCATCTCGTCGGCAACATCTACAAGGGACGAGTGCAGAATGTGTTGCCGGGCATGCAGGCGGCCTTCGTCGACATCGGCCAGAAGAAAAATGCGTTTCTCTATCTTGGTGATGGCACTCATAATCAGCAGGATGAGAACTCGGCGGTACGGGAAAAGATTCATATCGGGCAAGCTGTGATCGTACAGGTCGTCAAGGACGCCGTGGGAACGAAAGGCCCGCGCGTCACGACGCGCCTTTCCCTGCCGGGAAGGAATGTCGTTCTGATGCCTACCGCGAATTATATCGGGATGTCCCGGCGGATCGAGGACGAGGAGGAGCGCGAACGCCTTCACACGTTGGCTCAGGAAATCTGCCCCGCGGGAATGGGGATGATCGTTCGGACGCTCGCGGCGGGGCAGGACAGGGAAACATTGGAAAGCGACGTTCAGTATCTTTCTCAGCTTTGGGCGTCCTTGCAGGCGCGGAGCTGCGTACTTTCCGCCCCTGCGCTTCTCTATCGCGACGCGGATATGGCGATTCGCGTGGTGCGCGATATCTTGACGGACGATATTTCGCGGCTGGTCGTGGACGACGTTGAGACATGCAGGCGAGTCCGGGATTTGGTGGAGTACGTTTCGCCGACGCTTTCGGAGCGCGTCGAGCATTATGAGGGTGCGGCGCCGATTTTTCGCGCGTTTGGTGTGGAGACTGAACTGGAAACATTGTCGGATCGTGAGGTCGAGCTGCCCTCCGGCGGCTTCCTCGTCATCGACCGCACGGAGGCGCTGACGGTCATTGACGTCAATACGGGAAAATTCGTCGGGCAGTCGAATTTGTCGGACACGATTTTTCGGGCGAATATGGAGGCGGCGGCGGAGATCCTGCGTCAGATCCGGCTTCGGGACATCGGCGGTATTATCGTGGTTGACTTTATTGACATGGACGAGGAGGAGCAAAAGGAAAGTTTGCTTGCGTTCATGCGTGAACGAGCGAAGCTGGATCGTTCAAAGACGAATATCGTCGGCATTACGCAGCTCGGGCTCGTCGAGATCACACGGAAAAAATCGCGGCAGAACTTCGAGAGCATCTTGTACGCCGATTGTCCATGCTGCCGCGGCAGCGGCCGCGTGGAATCTCCTGAGACGGTGGTGATCCGAATTTGCCGCGATATTCGGAAAATCGAGGAACGATCTCATGCCGATTTCGGGTATGAGGTCGAGGTGCATGAGACGGTGGCCTATGCGCTGATGGATTCACCGCTGGTCGACCGTCTGTCGTCGGATCTCGGCGTCAAGGTAGGCTTCATTATAAAGCCGGGCATGGACCCTGAAAGTTATTCGATTACTCAGCGGGGGAACGGCAGGTAGGTCGGCGATTTCCTTTTTGCGATACTAATCTCCGTTAGAAATTATATTTCTTACGGAGATTTATGAGACGTCATCCGAGCCGCAGGCTCTGATGTAGCCTGCGTAGCAGGCGTATCTCGCGTGCCCTTTGGGTATCGGTCAAAATTTTATATAAATTTTGGTCGAAGATAAGTATGAAATCGCATCTTGCATTATTTTTTTCCTTATGGTATAGTATCGAAATGTACGGGCGGTCCTCTGGACAGAATTGTTCTGCCACGAACGTCACGAATAGGAGGAACAGAAATGAATATCATTGAAGCGTTGGAAAAAGAGCAGCTTCGCTCGGACATTCCGGAATTTCGCCCCGGCGATACGGTTCGCGTTCATGCGAAGATTGTCGAGGGTACGCGCGAGCGTATCCAGGTGTTTGAGGGCGTCGTCATCGGACGGCAGGGTTCGGGCGTCCGCGAAATGTTCAGGGTGCGCCGCATTTCTTACGGCATTGGCGTAGAGCGCACGTTCCTGGTTCATTCGCCGCGAATCGAGAAGATCGAGGTTGTGCGCCGCGGTGTTGTCCGTCGCGCCAAGCTTTATTATCTGCGCGGCCTCACGGGCAAGGCGGCTCGCATCAAGGAAAGACGCTAAAAGAGCAGGGGCTGGCGAAGGTCAGCCCCTCTTTTTGTATGGAGGGACGCTATGAGTTCTTTGGGGGAAGAAGCAAAAGATTGGATCGTATCCATCGCGACGGCTGTCGTTCTCGCGCTGATTATTCGCACGTTCATCGTGGAGCTGTATTTAGTGGACGGTCCGTCGATGCGGCCGACGCTGCAGAGTGCGGAGCGGCTTGTCGTCAACAAGTTCATCTATCGCTTCCGTGAGCCGCAGCGCGGAGAGATTCTCGTGTTCCAGTACCCGCGAGACCCGAGACGCGACTTTATCAAGCGCGTCATCGCGGTGCCGGGCGATACCATCGAGATCAGGGACGGGCAGGTTTATGTCAACAGCCAGTTGATGAACGAGCCGTATATCCTGAGCAAGACGCGCGGCGATTATCCGCTGGCAGAGGTGCCTGAGGGTCATATCTTCGTGATGGGCGACAATCGGAACAATTCCGAGGACAGCCGGTTCGCGGATGTAGGCTTCGTGCCGTATGACCTGATAAAAGGAAAGGCGATTCTCGTGTTCTGGCCGTTTGAGCAGTTCAAGACCTTGCCGTGAGCGGCGGTTTGTGGTATATTTAATAAAAATTTCATACGATAATCTTTGGGGCAGGGTAGCGGAGTTCCGATAATTTATTCTTATCGGAACCGGATTCCCGACCGGCGGTATAGCCCGCGAGCTTTTTGGAGCATGATTCGGTGAGATTCCGAAGCCGACAGTATAGTCTGGATGAGAAAAGATTGGTTTTTATTTGCGTTTTTGTACGCCCCGGAGGATTTTTCTTCCGGGGATTTTTATTTACGAATTGCGGGGTGAGAGCTTGGACGAGGAGATGTATATGCGCGAAGCGATTACGCTGGCAGCGCATGGGCGCGGGCGGACGTCGCCGAATCCGATGGTCGGCGCGGTCCTCGTTCGGGACGGTCGTGTGGTCGGCGCGGGCTGGCACCGAAAGGCCGGGACGGAGCACGCTGAGATTCACGCGCTGCGTATGGCGGGAGAACTGGCGCGGGGAGCGACGCTGTTTGTGACGTTAGAGCCTTGCTCCCATAC